>QHXA01000116.1:18365-25523 GCA_003222755.1 Acidobacteriota bacterium | reverse complement strand
TAGAGATTCATTGTTCCGCGTACTTCACCACATTCACCTCGACCGAGTTGCTCGCGCCTCCCACAATCCGCCTATAGCGCATCAGCCGGCCTGTGGCGTCATCAAATTTGGCGCTCAGGTACACGGAATAACCTGGAGGGGCACCGAGCATTGCCGGCTTCTCCGCAAGCCCAAGCTCCTGGGCCAACATATGAAATAGGCCGTCCATCGTGTAATCCTGCCCCGCGTTCGGACGCAGAACGAGACCATTGCGCCGAAGGCTTACGACTTGCGCTGCGCGCACTTCCACTTCAAAGCGTCCGTTCTCCACTCGGTCCCCGGACATCTCGATAATGAGCCGATAGGAATCCGGTCTGTGAGTGTTCCATTTCTCTTCGGCCTCGGCTAGGATTTGCGGCGTCAGTGTTGGAAGACGTGAGCAAGCCGCGCCCGCGAATAGGATCGCGGCGAATAGGAATGCTGGCTTCACGCGTACGACGTTACGCGAAAGATTGTGTGTGCGCAACACAGGCTGCTGGGTTAAAGTAAGCGCGGCGTGCCGCCAAAGGAGACCTTAGAGATGGCAAAAGCAGTGAAGAAAAAAACACAGGCGAAGAAACGACCGAACAACAAATCCGCTCGAGTAACCACCAAGCCCAAAGCCGCAGGGAAGTCGGCAATCACAGCTGGGAAAAAGCCGACCCGAAAAAAGACAGCAGCACCAAAGATTGATCCGCTGAATCGCAAAGAGTACCGATCAGTGACTCCAATGCTTGCCGTCAGCAACGTCCGCCGGGCAATTCATTTTTATACCAGCGCGTTCGGCTTTACTGTGCGACAGGTCATGGATAGCCCGCAGGGCATTCTCCATGCTGAACTGGTGCTTCGCGACACGAAGCTAATGCTCAGCCCGGAGGAACGCCAACACAACAGCCTCAGTGCAAATTCCATCGGTAATACGCCAGTAACGCTCTACGTGCTGGTTGAGAATGCCGATGAGATTTTTGCAAGCGCAGTCGGCGCTGGTGGGAAAGTTTTGATGCCAGTGATGGATATGTTCTGGGGCGATCGCTGCGGCATGGTTGCCGATCCCGACGGAAACAAGTGGATGATCGCGACCCACAAATCCGAACCGACTGAAGCTCAGATGGCTGAAGCCATGCGTCAGATGCAACAGCAGGGTCCCCAGGCCGCTGCGGCCGCCGGCGACTAATTGGAGATTGCTCTTGCGGGGCAAGGGGGCGGCCCCCTTGTCGCCGCAGATTTCAGGATCGATGGATCTCACGTCACTGCTCCGCGAGCGATTCGGTTTCGCGGAATTTCGTCCCGCACAACAACAGGTCATCGATAAAGTCATGGCGGGCCAGAGTGTGCTCGCCGTGATGCCTACGGGTAGCGGCAAGTCGCTGTGCTATCAATTGCCGGCGCTGGCGCTGCCCGGTTTGACACTGATCGTTTCTCCTCTCATTGCTTTGATGAAAGATCAGGTCGACCAGCTGAACGAATTGGGGCTGCCCGCGACCGTCATCAATAGCACCGTCTCCCGGGAACAGCAGAGAACCCGGCTGGAACAGGCCATTGCCGGCCGGATGAAGCTGCTCTATATCGCCCCCGAGCGTTTCCAGAGCGAGGACTTCCGGGCCGGCCTGGTTCGCGCCAAGATCAGCCTATTTGCCGTAGATGAAGCGCATTGTATTTCGCTTTGGGGCCACGATTTTCGTCCCGATTATTTGCGCCTTCACCAAGCGGTTCGCGAATTGAAGTCCCCGCCGGTACTCGCGTTGACCGCAACGGCAACGCCGGCGGTCCGCCGCGATATCCTCACGCAACTCGGCATCGAGGCAGCGCCTCAAGTCGTTAGTGGATTTGATCGTCCGAACCTCTATCTGGAAGTGCGCGAGGTTTCGACCAACGTGGAGAAGATTCGAGCCATCACCGAACTGGCGCGGTGGGCTCCGCTTGGAATCGTGTACGCCGGCACACGAAAAAATGTAGAAGAAATCTATGGCAGCTTACGCCGTGCCGGAATTGAAGCGGCGGCATATCATGCCGGCCTTCCGCCAGAGGATCGTAAAGCCGTTCAAGAACGGTTCATGAATGCATCCGAATGCGTGATTGTGGCAACGAATGCGTTCGGGATGGGCATCGACCGCAGTCATGTTCGGTTTGTTGTACACGCCGACATTCCGGATTCCATCGAAGCCTATTATCAGGAAATCGGCCGCGCCGGCCGGGACGGTGAGCACGCGCGCTGTTTATTGCTGTTTAGTTATGCCGACAAGTGGATTCCCGAATTCTTTATCGATTCGAGCCATCCGCCCGCCGATATTTTGAAATATGTGTTTGCGAAGCTCTGCCGCTCGGGCGCAGCGACCATTCTAGGCGACGCGTGGCGAAAGCTCTCGAACACAAAAGATCACCGATTCCATGCATCGGTGGCATTGCTTCAGCGATACGGATACGTGGAAAAGATTCAAACGAGGGATGGACGCGGCATTCGCATCCTTAGGGCGAACGATACCGCGCTCCGTGGCATCAATTTTCAGGACCTTGAGGCGCGCCGGCAGTTCGAATATAAAAAGTTCGCCGTGATGCTGAATTATGCGAGCCGGTTCCGGAAGCATTGTTATCGCAGCTTCATCTTGAGTTATTTCGGGGAATGGACGCGAAACCGCGAATGCCGCAACTGTAGCCGCTGCAGCCCTGAGAAGTTTCCGCGCGGCGCCACGCTTAGTGTAGGCGCGGTCCGCGAAGCGCGAGAGCGCGCCGCATCCGGAGACGACCGCCCGCGCGGTCATATAGCGCCCCAACGGGCGGAGAAGGAAGCTCCGCCTGCGGAGTCTTCAACGATTGTCGCTTTAAAGATTCTGTCCTGCGTTTTGCGTGTGCATGAGAAGCTCGGCAGAGAAAAGGTGGCCAAGATTCTGGCCGGTTCGGAGGATTCCTCGATAGAGGATTACCGCAAGCTATCGACGTACGGTTTGCTTTCGGATTACTCGATCAAATCAGTGACCACGATGATCGACTATCTGATCAGTGAAGACTACATCGGGCAGGAAGACGGATTCCGTCCTTCGATCCATGTCACAGCAAAGGGCCAACTGTTCTTGAAAGAGCGGCCGGAAATTGAAATTCCTGGAGTCAGCCACCCAGCGTGATCATCTCGATTTTCCTGTGAGCGCGGGCTTCGTAGGCTCCCGACCGAACCAGCTCCCACCGAATATCCGAATAGCGATCGGTCCGGGCGGACCAGATTTTCGCGATGGCGCCGCAGATCTCATCGTCGGATGCTCCAGACCGCATCAACGTCTTCAGATCGAATCCCGATTCGGCGAAGAGACAGGTTACGAGCTTGCCATCAGCGGTGAGACGAACGCGCGTACAGCTCGAGCAAAAAGGCTCCGTGACGGACCCAATAATGCCGATCTGTCCGGCACCATCCAAGAACTCGTAATCGACGGCCGGAGCGGTGCCGTGCTCACGGCCGACCTCTCGAACAGGGAAACGGGCGTTCACGGTTTCGAGAATCTCTTTTTTTGTTACTGTTTTCTCGAGACTCCAGGCGTTCGCATTGCCCACGTCCATGTACTCGATGAAACGCATCTCAAAGCTGTCCGAGCGAACTCTATGAGGCCAAGAATTTCATCGTCGTTAGACCCGCGGATGATCACAGCATTTAGCTTGATCGGCGACATTCCGGCGTTCTTCGCGGCGAATAACCCCACCAAAACGTCCTCGAGTTTGCCGCGTTTCGTTAAGGCCGTGAAACGGTCCGGCTTCAGAGTGTCGAGGCTAACGTTGATTCTGCGAAGGCCGGCCGCATAGAGCGCGTCGGCCTGCTCACTCAGCAACGCGCCATTCGTGGTGAGTGAAATGTCCGGCAGGCCTTCGACTGCCGTTAGTTGGGCGATCAGCCGGTGAAGGTCCTTTCTGACGAGCGGCTCACCACCTGTGAGACGAACCTTCTGGATTCCAAAAGCCAGAAACAGCCGCACCAGCCGTTCGATTTCCTCAAAGGACAAAACCTCTTGCCGTTCGATCCATTTGTATTCATCGAATGGCATGCAATACGTGCAGCGAAAATTACATCGATCAGTGACCGAGATACGCAAATCGCGCATCGGACGTTGCAGGGTATCCAGAGCAGGCATGGCTCGAATTATAGCTCATTAAACTGTCGGGGCGGTCATAGACCCCGTCTACGGCCGCCATGTCACATAACAGCTATTATGTAAACTAAGTCGCCAGGCCGGCAGCGTCTTCACAGAAACTGTGGAAAAGCCTGTGGAAATGTGGTCAGGAACCTAAAGTAACGCACCTAAAATCAACGGTTATACCGGTTTGCACCGAATGTGGTCACCCGCGTCACTGTTGAAAAGTCAGCGAAAAATGCCCAAAAAGGGCCTATTTTCTGCTGTTTTTCAGGGGCGCCTCGATCTGCACCAATATTTGCAGGGCTTTTAGTTTACGGTGCGCGATAATGCCCTAATGGCGCGGATTTGGTTCGGTACCTCGGGGTTCAGCTATAAGGAGTGGCGGCCGATGTTCTATCCCGAAGGGCTCCCGGACAGGCAATTTCTTCAGTATTATTCCGGTCGCCTGAACAGTGTTGAGATCGACTCAACGTTCTACCGGATGCCCTCGGCTAAGACGATCGAAGGATGGAAGACCGCGACAAGCGATAACTTCAAGTTTACCATTAAGGCTTCCCAGCAAATCACACACCGGCAAAGGTTAAAGGTCCCTTCTGAAGCGTTGGAATACCTGTTGAGTGTCGTGCCCGGGCTGGAGGATCGTCTTGGGATCGTGTTGTATCAGTTGCCGCCATTTTTTAAATGCGATCGGCAGCGCTTGGAATCCTTTCTAGCAGTTCTTCCGCGCGGCATTTCTGCAGCGTTTGAATTTCGTCATCCATCTTGGTTCACCGATGACGTGTTTCGCGTTTTGCAGGAGTATAACGTCGCACTCTGCATCCATGACGCTGATGAATCCACAACGCCAGTGGAACTGACGGCAGGCTTCACTTACGTGCGGCTACGCCGTTCCGAATACACGGATGCAAAGCGAAGAGAGTGGCAGGATAGGATGCGGGCGTGGGCGCAGAATGATATTGAGGTCTTCGCCTACATCAAACACGAAGACAATCCCAACGCGCCTCTGATTGCCTTGGAATTCGCGAGTGGGTTGACGCTGTAGGGGCGCTCCGTGACCTGCCGAGTTATAGGGCTACTGACGAGGTGTCGCGCGATTCATGTCTTCGAGGTTTCGCTTCAAATCATCGAGTTTGGCGCCGGCTTCGCCCAGCTTTCCTTCCGACGTTAATTTTCTGTAATCGGCTAACGCCTGATTGGCGCGATCCACCAGAGATCGGAGATCAGAAGACGGTGCGGCCGCTGAAGGCGCGGGCTGCTGGCCGGCCTGAGTCTGCTCGGCGGGAGCGCTGATCGATGACGCGGTTCCCTGCAGCAACTGTGCGAGAGCTTGGGGAAAGCGCGTTGCATAAGCTAGCCGATCCTGGGTTAAGAGGACGACGAGCCGTAATTCGGGCATGGGACTGCGCTCCGCCTGCAGATAAATGGGCTCGACGAACAGCAGCGTATCTTCCAGCGGCATGACGAGCAGATTGCCGCGAATGACAGTCGATCCCTGCTGGTTCCAAAGCGTGAGTTGCGATGAAAGTTGCGGATCTTGATCGATGCGTGCCTGAATTTGGAGCGGCCCATCCACGAACCGTGTTTTCGGAAACCGATAAGCCCGCAGGGTTCCGTACTTATCGCCGTCGCTGCGGGCGCCGATCCAGCCGATCAGATTGTTTCGGTTCGCAGGAGTGAAGGGCAGAATCGAGACGAACTCCAGTTGCGTATCCCCCGGAAAACGCATCAGGACAAAATATGGTTCGATGGTGTCCGCAGTTCCCTGTCCTTGTTGGCCGCGACCCTGCTGCGCAATGGTCCAGATGTCTTCCCTGTTGTAGAAGACTTGTTCATTCTCGACGTGATAGACCGAATAAATGCTGGCTTGTGCGCGCAGCAGGAGTTCTGGGTAGCGGACGTGTGCCCGCAAGAAGTCCGGCATCTGTTTGGCGTCCGTGAATAATTGAGGAAACATTTTTTGGTAGGACTGCACCAGCGGATCAGCCGCATCGAACACATAGAAACGCACGCTGCCGTTGTAGGCATCGACCACGGCTTTGACGCTGTTGCGGATGTAGTTTAGCTGGCGCCCTCCAACAGTTAAGTGGCGTGAGTACGGATAACGATCCGAGGCAGTGAAGCCGTCGATGATCCAATACAACGCGCCATCGGCACCCACGACAATATACGGGTCCTGATCGAATAACAGAAAAGGCGCGATCTCGGAAACACGTTCTCGAATGTTTCTGCGCATCAGCAGAGCGCTATCTGCGGTGATGTCATCGGAGAATGGGACCTTCGTGATGTCGCCGACGGTCCAGGCAATGGCAAGCCGTCGAAAGAACGAACCCATCCGAATTCCGCCGCTGCCTTCGTAGGTGTTGTAGTTGTTGGCGTCGCCTTCGGGATAATTGAACTCCTTCTGACGCGTTTTTACGTACACAGGCCAATCCGTAATTTCTCCAAAGTAGATTTCCGGGCGTTTCAAAGTAATGTCAGGCAGCGTGCTTTCGACCGGCATATTGAAGAGCACCAATTCCGGCGAGCCTTCCTTCGTAAATCGACTGACTGGGTTCATCGTCACGCCGTAGCCGTGCGTATAGATGAGGCGCTCGTTCACCCAATTTTGTGAACCTGACGGCAGCTTGTTCAGGCTGAGCTCACGTGTGGCGAGCATCATGGCTTGAGGTTTTCCGTTGATCGTATACCGGTCAACATCGATGTCCGGGAAATCGTAGTACGTCCGAATCTCCTGGATCTGGCGCAGCGTGGATTGCAGCGCGCGCCAATCCCAGAGCCGGATGTTATCGAGCGTATCGGCATGCTTGGCTGCATCGAAGACCGCATTTGTTACTCGCGGCTCAAACGGAACCTCTTCGATATGATCCAAAGCAAACGCCCTCCTCGTGAATTCGATATTGCTCTTGATGTAGGGCTTCTCTCGGACTAACTCATTCGGACGCACCACGAACGTCGTGACATAAAACGGAGCAATCACACCGGCGACGATATACGTCACTGCCGGAATACCGACGGCCAGGATGAG
>QHXA01000116.1:1372-18359 GCA_003222755.1 Acidobacteriota bacterium | reverse complement strand
AGGGATTCGCGCTAGCCAAATGTTTGCGGCAGCGATGCCAGCGCCTACCAGCAGAGCTGCGACCACAAACAGTAGTCCGGGAATCACGATGTTCTGGTCGACATACCGCACGCCTGTAAAGAGGCCGTGTTCCTCGACTAGCAGGGTGTAGCGTCCCACAAATATCTGAAATGCCGCTGCGACCATTAAAACGCATAACGCCAGTGACACACCTCGAAAACTAGCCAGCATATCCACTGCGGATAGAAGTAATGCAACGATAAGCCCAATGATGCCGACCGCCAGAAACCAACCTGCGGCCGATTCCAATACCGGCAGCGTGAACAGATAAAAGGAAGGTAGCCGGCCGAAGATTGGATCGGCAACAGCAGGAGTTGGCGTGCGGTTCAGGAACAGCGCGAACGTATCCCAGTCCGAGCTGAAGGCGAGGCCAAAGAATACTCCCAGAACGCTCGCCGCCGGCAGCGCGAGTCGCTTCAATGTGTCAGCAGTTGGAATGGCGATCGCTTCCTGCCCGAATTGCAGGAAGGGCCGGCGTGTGTATCCCGGAGGAGGAGCAACGAGGCGAAATATGATCCACAGTACGAGTGCGGTAACGGCTGCCACTGCGGCAAAGACCAGAAACTGTGCGCGCAACCGGTACCAGTACACCGATTCAAACCCCAGGCTGCCATACCACAAACTTTCGACGTAAAAGGAAATCGACTGAAACGCAGCGATCACTAAGACGATGAGGATTACTAGCCGCCCAACCAAGCCTCTCGTGGCCCGGAAATCCCGTGGAGGAAGATATCTGGGTGGACGCATTACGTTCCCATACTACGCGGGAGATGGCGAGTTTGCCAACTGTAGCGGCGGCCAATATAGGAGAAGCAGCGGCACAGGAGTCCAGCAAAGATCCAGGGACACATATACGGTCGAAACCGCCGTCATAGCTGTTATCATCCTATTTTGCTTTGAACGGGACTTTAAGCTTTCATGAGAAAACCACTGTTATTGTTACCAGGCCCGATGCAGGTGCCAGATGTGGTACGGCATGCTGGAGACCGTCCCCTGTTCAACCACCGTTCGGCGCAAATGCTCGAGCTTCTATCCAAGCTCGAAGCGGGTTGCAAGCCGATTTTTGGCACACAAGGCGATGTCATTTTTCTCGCCTCATCTGGCACGGGCGCGATGGAATCTGCTGTCGTCAACCTGACGTCGCCCGGCGACGTAATCATTATCATCGTCGGTGGCACGTTCTCTGCCCGCTGGGGTGATATCGGAAAGGCGTACGGACTGACGGTCCATACGGTTGATGTGGACTGGCGCCGTGGTGCAACCCTGGCCGAAGCTGACGCCGGATTGAAGCAATGGCCGAACGCTCGGGTGATCTTTCACACATGGAGTGAGAGCTCGACAGGTGTGTTAAACGATATGGCCGAGATCGGAAGGCTCATCCGATCGCAGAACAAACTCTTCGTCGCTGACGCTGTTTCCGGGCTTGCGGTATCGCCGATGCGGATGGATGACTGGAATATTGATGTTGTCGTTGCCGGCTCACAAAAAGGTTTGATGGTTTCTCCGGGCCTTGGCGTTGTCGCGATTGGCGCTCGTGCATGGGAAAAGACAGAACAATCTGAGAGCCCGCGGTTTTATTTTGACTGGAAGAAGTTGAAAGGGACGGTCGCGTTCACTCCTGCTTTATCCTTATTGTTCGAATTGGATGGATCTTTGGATTTCATCCAGACGCAAGGCATCGATAAGATTTTCTCCCGGCGCGCGCAAGTCGCCCAGCGGATACGTGATCTTGTGCGGCGCTCGGGGATGGAAATCTATGCGTTGAAGCCTGGAAACGGAATTACGGGTGTAATCCCACCGAAAGGTTTCGATATAGTCGCGCTGCGGCGCCGGCTCGAAAATGATTTTGGGATACAAATTGCCGGTGGCTTAGGAAAAGTAAAGGACACGATCTTCCGCGTTGGTCACGTGGGACACGTGACGGATGAGGAGGTCGATTACTTCATCCAAAGCTTTGAGCGCTGTCTAACGCGGTAAATCGTCGGCGCCGGCTAAGGCCCGGCGCCTATGATTGATGGTTCAGCTTCAAACACCAGATGCAAACAAGACGTTTTCCGCAAATTCCGGACCGCATTGAGCGTCTGGAAGAACTCGCTTTTAATTTGAGATGGAGTTGGGATTATCGCGCGCGGCTCCTGTTCAAACGTCTGGACCCCGACGTCTGGAAGAATACACAGCACAATCCGGTAAAACTTTTGCAGACGATCGATCCCGCACGGCTGATTGCGGCTTCGCGTGATCCCGATTTTCTGCGTGAATACGATCTGACCGTGAAGGCCTTCGATCGGGCGACGCGCCGCCCCGACAAATGGTTCGCGCGTGAGTTTCCGGAGCTGGCCAGGCAGCCCATGGCGTACTTCTCTGCTGAATTCGGCATTCACACATCGCTGCCCATTTATTCCGGCGGGCTCGGGATTCTGGCAGGCGACCATATCAAAGAATCCAGCGACCTTGGGATTCCATTGATCGGCGTCGGCTTTGTTTATCCGCAGGGTTATTTCCACCAGCTGATTCAGGCGGACGGCTGGCAGGAAGACGTGTATGAATTGCTGAACCGCAACGAAGCTCCGATCGAGTCGGCCAGTGGCGATCGCGGTGAGCGATTTCTGGTCGAATTGAAAGTCGGCAGCGTGAACGTCTTTGTCGTTGTCTGGCGGGTCAATGTCGGTTCCGTGCCTCTCTACCTGATGGACACCGACGTTGACGAGAACCAGCATGTCGATCGCGAGCTGTCCGCGCGGCTCTACGGCGGCGACAAAGAGCATCGGATTCGCCAGGAGATTGTGCTCGGAGTTGGTGGTGTGCGGGTGCTGCGCGCGTTGGGCATTCAGCCGACGGTGTTTCACGCGAATGAAGGCCATACTGCCTTTATGCTGCTCGAGCGCACGCGCGAACTGGTTCAACAAGGACAGAAGTTTGAGGAAGCGGCCGAACAAGTCCGGGCCACGAGCATGTTCACAACGCATACACCGGTTCCGGCTGGGCACGACGCATTTCCGCTGCACGTGATGGAAAGATATTTTGCCGGCTATTGGGATGAACTGGGCATCACCAAGCAGGAGTTTATCGAGCTTGGCCGCTTCGGTGATTCATTCAACATGACGGTTCTCGCGTTGCGGATGACCAATTGGCGAAACGCCGTGAGCCATTTACATGGACGAGTCACCCGGCGCATGTGGCAGGTCGTATGGCCGGATTTGCCTGAAGACAAGATTCCGATCACATCGGTCACCAATGGTGTTCATGCGCCGACGTGGATCGCCCAGGAATTTAGCCAGTTATTTGACCGATATCTCGGCCCCGAATGGGTGGATCGGCACGATGATATTTCGTTCTGGAATCGCGTCATGGACATCCCTGATGAAGAAATCTGGAATGTGCATTTGCAGCTGAAGCGAAAGTTTCTGACCTTTGCTCGAGAGCGCGCGCGTGAGCGGTGGTCCCGCGACCGCGTCGATCCGCGTCAGGTCATTGCCATGGGCACGCTGCTCGATCCGGAAGCGCTCACGATTGGATTTGCGCGGCGCTTCACCGGCTACAAGCGCGCGGCTTTGATTTTCCATGACCTGAACCGCATCAAGACAATGATGCTCGATCAATGGCGGCCGGTGCAGGTCGTCTTTGCCGGCAAGGCGCATCCTGCGGACGAGCACGGAAAACACCTCATCCATCAGATCTATTCGCTGGCCGCCGACAATGGTCTGGCCGGCCATGTAGCTTTTGTCGAGAATTACGAAATGCATTCGGCGCATTTCTTTACTCAGGGCGTCGACGTGTGGCTGAACAACCCGCGGCCACCGCTGGAAGCGTGCGGTACCAGCGGCCAGAAGGCTGCAATGAACGGCATTCTGAATGTAAGCGTGCTGGATGGCTGGTGGTACGAAGGCTATAATGGCAACAATGGCTGGGCCATCGGCGACCCTCCCGAAGACCTCGAAGTTCATTACGATGACGCAGCAGACGCCGAATCGCTGTACACACTTCTCGAACAACAAATCGTTCCGCTCTATTACGAGCGCGATCAGAATGGGCTGCCCCACGGCTGGATTCAAATGGTGAAGGAATCCATTCGCTCGATTGTGCCGCGCTTTTCCGCCAGCCGCATGCTGAAGGAATACGCCTCGCGGATGTATGTGCCGGCGTCGCGGCAAGGGGTTCGGGTTCGCTCCTAGCGCAGTTGTCCAGAATTAGAGAACAAATGCGATTGAGAAAATCCGGTTGAGCCGCGTGAGCCGTGGCTACGCTCCGTCGCCGCTACGCGAGTTTGGACACCTCGCACCGCGGAGCGGTGCTAGGAAATTAGCCAGGAGTACGCGTTTTTTGCATACCCCTCGAATACGTCGACAACTCAGGGCTGGACGATGCCTCGCGCCATCACTTAAGACTGCTCGCGGACCAGTTATGGATAGCATCCACCGCCATTGATAGCGACGCCTGATCATTTCGCCCGCGCTTCAAGGAATGATCCCCGCCTTCGACCCACACCAAAGTCGCCTTTGTGCCGATTTTCGCCACGACTTTTTCCAGCAGATCACGCTCCGCAAATGGATCTTTTGTGCCGCTGATAAATAGCATCGGGAGATTCAGCGTGTAGAGATGCTCATCCCGGAGTTGATCCGTTTTCCCCGGCGGGTGCAGGGGATACCCAAGAAATACAAGACCACTAACGCCGCGCATCTCACCCGCAATGTACGATGCGACACGACCGCCCATCGATTTGCCGCCGATAATTAGCCTCTCCGGCTTGTACTCTGTCATGACGGTCTCCACCACGCTTCGGTACTGCGCCTGTAGCTTAGGCTGCGGATCCGGTACGCGGCGCTTCGCATGCATGTAGTCAAAATCGAACTTCACAGACAAAAAGCCATGGTTCGCGAGCTCGGTATGGAAGTAGTTCATGAAAGGCGAGTGCATTCCTTGGCCCGCTCCATGCGCAAGTATGATTGCGGTGCGTGTGTCCGACGACTGCGGGTCCATGGTGCATTTGAAATTTTAAATCCTATATCCCCACAGCGTGCGGCGCTCGGGATCGAAGCCGGTGGCTTCCAGAATGCGTTCGATGGCTGCATTGCCGGGGTGAACTTCGGCGCTGATGCGACGGATGTCACGTTGCTTCGCATTTTCGATGAGCGCGGCGATGAGAGCGCTGCCGACGCCCTTGCCTCTCCATTGTGGAGATACGAAAAGAGCGATAATATCCATCGTCTCTCCGCCAAATTCAGCACGCCATTCGTATGAAGCATATGCGTAGCCGCATAGCGTTCGCTTATTGGTTTCGGCAACGACCACCAAGCCGCGATCCGCAAAGTTCATGATGTGCTGAAATACCCGCCGGGCATCTTCGGCTGTTCCCTCTGCGCGAATGTTGGTGAGAAGGTCAGTGGCGAGTTCACACAACTGGTCCATGTCTTCTGGAGCGGCTGGTCGAATTTGGAAAGGTCGTACGCTCACAAAGGGTACCCGGGAGGTCACTGGCATATTGTAATCTCCAAATGTGAATTTCGAAATTCGTTTTCCGGAGGTATAGTGATTCGCAACGTTGGACGAGCATGTCGCGCATTTTCAAGTTGAGCAGAAGAAGTTCCATCTTCGGCCTGGGAGTCACACTGGTCCTGGTTTTCGCGGCAGCCAGCATACCGTGGAGTCACGAGCAGCCCCGCGCTGCCACGAATCTCGAGATCTCGATCGAGCAATTCGCGCGATATGTTGACCAGTGGTCGGAAGAAGAGGGCTACTTTGATTCGGACAATTTCATTTCCAACGAAACATCGTATCTACATGTGATCGATCAATTACAAAAGCAGGTCACGCCTGCTGGTATCTATCTCGGGGTTGGACCGGATCAAAACTTTTCATACATCGTTCATACGAGACCGATCCTCGCGGTTATCACGGACATCCGGCGGCAGAACATGCTCGAGCATTTGTGGTACAAGGCGCTATTCGCGATGGCATCCAACCGGCTGGAATACTTGTCCCTCCTGGTTTCCCGAGAGGTCCCGCGCGCGAAACCCGATTCGTCCCTAGAGCAGCTCCTCCGAGCTGTCGACGGTTCTGGAACAAGTGAGAGCCTTTTTCAGAAAAATCTGGCGGCCGTGAAGCGCCTGCTCGTCGACAGGTACCATCTGAAACTGTCGTTGTCCGATCTCAAGAAGATTGATTACGTTTATCGCGCGTTCTGGGAAGATGGTCTTGATCTTCGGTTCTCGTCGATCGGCCGCAATAATGCGTTGAATTACCCCACGTTGCAGGAAATGGTTCTGGAAACCGACCGGCAAGGCAGGCACCAGAGTTATCTTTCTTCGGAGGAATTATTTCAGCAACTGAAGAAGTTTGAAGGCGAGAATCGGCTCATTCCAATTGTCGGCGACTTCACCGGGCCGCACGCATTCACGGCTGTCGGCGCATTCCTCAAAGCCAATGGGCTGCACGTTTCCAGCTTTTATACCTCGAACGTAGAGTTTTACCTCTTCGGCACTCCGGGCTGGTCGCGATTTGTGGCGAACGTGCGATCACTGCCGCTGGCGGACGATGCCATCTTCATCCGATCGTATTTCGGAAACGGTCGTCGGCATCCGTTGAACATGAGCGGACACCGCTCGACTTCGTTGATCAAACCGATCATGCCATTCCTCGCTGATTATGATGCGCGACGAATCCTTGATTACTGGGATATCGTCAAACCGTAGCGGAATTTCAGGACGGAGGAAAAACTCCTGAGCCGTTTAGATTTACCAAGCAGCTTCTTGAGTTTTTCCTCCGTCCTGAAATTCGTTCACGCGCTCTTAACCAGCGTTCGAACGGCTTCAGTCGGACGTTCTCGGACGAGTTGCCACTTCTTCAATTTGTTTCGAAGCGCTTTATAGGAGATCTTCAGTCGTCTTGCTGATTCTTTCCGATTCCACCCGGTTTCCTCGAGCATGTGGAGAACAACTTCCTTCTCTGCGATTTCAGCAGCGTGGCCTGCGACTTCTTTCAACGACAGGTTCGCTGTTTCGACAGGCTGCGTCACAGGTTCGGGCGACCCGCTGCGCAATTCGCTCATGACGTCCGCGTCAGGAAGGATGAGATACCGCTTCACGATGTTCTCCAGCTGCCGAACGTTGCCCGGCCAGTCGTAGCGCAGGAACACTTCCACGAGGTCTTTCGGCATTTGTTGAACGGGACTCTGGTAACGTTCGCGATACTTCTCGAGGAAGTGATTACATAGGAGCGGAATATCTTCCCGGCGTTCCCGCAGGGGCGGAACTTCCAGCTTAATGACATTCAGCCGAAAATAGAGGTCATTGCGGAATTCACCTTTAAGGACCGCTTCTTTCAATTTCTTGTTCGTGGCTGCGAGCACCCGCACATTGACCTTTACAGGCCTTTTTCCGCCGAGCCGACTGAACTCGCCGTCTTGCAGGACGTGGAGCAATTTAGCTTGCAGGTGCGAACTCATCTCGCCGATCTCATCGAGTAGCAGCGTGCCCTTATCCGCCTGTTCAAATTTGCCGATCTTGTCGCGGATCGCGCCTGTGAATGCTCCCCGCTCATAACCAAACAGCTCCGATTCGAGCAATTCGTGAGGTAAGGCTGCGCAGTTGACTTTCACGAACGGGCCCTCGGATCGATTCGATTGTTCGTGAATGAAACTGGCAATGACTTCTTTACCGACACCCGATTCGCCCAGAATCAAAACAGGTACGTCGGTTCCTGCAACGTGGCGCGAAATATCGATGATCCGCAGCATCTGAGGATTCGACGTGAGAATGTTTCCTTGTTCCACGTACGCCAATTGCTGCTTCAGTGTTTTGACTTCTTCCTTCAGCCGTTCTTTTTCGAGCGCATTTTCAATCGCCAGCTCGAGGGCTTCTTCCTCAAAGGGCTTTGTAAGGTAGTCGGAGGCGCCCATTTTCATCGCTTCGACTACCGTCTTGATCTGGCCTATTCCGGACAGGATGATGATGGGGATTTTCGGGTGCATGGTCTTCACGTTCGCCAGCACTTCGATACCGTCTTTGCCGGGCAGCATGACATCCAGCAAGATCATTGAAGGAGAATTGCCGGAAGCGAGGCGCTCGATCGCCTCATCGCCAGTTCCCACGCATTCGACACCGTAGCCGGATGCGCTCAGGAAGCTTGCGAGGTAGTCTCGTGTATTTTTATCGTCGTCTACGACTAGAATTAACCGCTTGCTCATGGCTGTTTTCCTCGCCGGCCATAATGGCTGGCAATGTGAACAGGAATGTCGTGCCCTGTCCGGCAGTACTATTCACAAAGAGACGTCCTCCGTGCATTCCGATCACATCGTACACACCGGAAAGGTTGATGGCGCTTGACTCCGTGTGCGCCGGTGGTTTTGTAATTGTATTAAACGGCCGATCAAAGATTTTGCTGAGCACGTCTGCCGGAATTGATGCGCCCTTTTCTGACAGCTTAAAGCTCAATTCCCTTTCCCTGCCGTGTGACAACTCGACACTGATCGTTGCTCCGGCCTCCGCCAATGTCGCTGCGACGGTGACCAGCTCATTCAGCACGTAGGCGAGCTTTTCGCGGTCGCCGATGATTGCAAATGGCTCTCCGGCGATCTGCTGGACCAGCTTCAACGGTTTTTCGGCCAATTTGTCCTCATTTTGGTTGGCACACTCCGTCCATATGTCGCGAAAATCGAACGCGGTCGGTTTCAAATGTTCCGCGCTCAGTCCAGCGATATAGCTCATCCAGCCGATGAGCGCGATCAGCCGGTTCGTATTGTCAGTGACGATTCGCAGGTAGTCCCTTTGCTTATCGTTGATTTGACCGCCTCGGCCATCGAGGATCATGCGAGTGTATCCGCGGATTGCAGCCAGTGGCGTACGCAACTCGTGGGCGATATTGACCTGCTGATGCGAGCGCATTTGAAGGATCGCATCGAGCGTATTCTTTTCCTCGACGAGCGTTGCGCGCTCTTGCTCGTCACGGTAGGCCCGCTCCGCTTTTGTCAGGAGTTCTTGGTTCTGTTGTCGCAACCTCTCGATCTCTTGCAATCGAGCCAGAATTGGTGCCGCGTCGTAGGCAAGCTGACGCGCAGCCTCGATGTCCTCTGACGAAAGTTGTGGCCCATCGAGTGGCGAAACCAAACCAATTGCGGCATTGAGTATGCCTTCGCTGATCACTGGAATCAGGACAACGCTGGAGCGGACCGCAGCGGCAGGCCGCGGCATCGGATGCTCCCCTGCCGGGCTGATGCCGACCATTTCCCCTTGCTCTAATCTTTTTTGCAAGGCCGGCCGACGTTCTAAATGAGATTTGATCCATACCGGCAATTGCAACGTCTTCGAATGGGAATCCACGAGGCCAAACAAAACCTCAGCATGTTTGAATTCCGATCCGAGTAGCCGTACGATCTCGCCCTGGAAACTTTGCAGGTTATGGGAACTATTCAGTTGTAGGATCGGAAGCTTTTGCTGACTGCGGACAGGTGATCCTTCCATTTCATACTCCGAAATTTGTCCGCAGTTTGTTTGCACGAGGTCTACCAATCAGTTTGAAATGCAGAATCAACGATTTATTGAAATCGAGGTTAGCGCCTCCAGCGGAATTCCAACCGGCGTCAGGGCAAAATTCCCGAATCCCGCATGAAGCCGTGGTCAAGGACTGCCACCGGTAGCGCAATTGCACCGTCCTTGGCCATGACGCGAGTGCTGTTGGTGGAAGACTCTGTTGATCTCCTCTATGTTCTGCAGATCGAACTGGAGTCGCTGGGATACGAAGTTGAGGCTGCAGCCAATGGTGATGCAGCTCTTGTCGCAGCTCAGCGTAGGGCGCCCGACGTGATTGTCTCAGACCTGGGGATGCCCGGCATGGATGGTTTCGACTTCATCAAGCGTATTCGAAAAACGCCAGGTCTCGGCTCTGTGCCGGCTATAGCATTGACGGGAGCAAGCATGTACAGCGACGTCCAACAGGCGCTTGCGTTCGGATTCACGGCCCACCTCACTAAACCCGTTGAAGCGCGTGAGCTCGAGCGCCGAATCGAACAATTGACTGCAAGACGATTAGAACGGAAGGCGGGCTAAGGTTTCGAAATACCGCGCGAACATTTTCATACCGCCTGAAGCCTGTTCCCAATCGAAATTCTCATTCGGCGCATGGTAGCCATGCTCGGGGAGGCTCAAGCCGAGGAAAACAATCGGAGCCTTCAGATATTTTTCCATCGTGACGACAGCCCCGATGGAGCCGCCCTCTCGAACAAACGCCGGTTCTTTACCGAAGGCCGTGCGCATTGCATCGCGTGCCGCATCTGCGTAAGGCCCGGTGCGAGGTCCCAAGTACGGGCTTAGATAAGATTCCGGAATGAACTGCACGTCCGGATTTTTCTCTTTGATGAAGTTTCGAACCAGCTTCAACACCTTGTCCGGTTTTTGCTTGGGTACAAGGCGCATGCTGATTTTCGCCTCGGCGCGGTAAGGAATGGCGGTTTTCACTCCGGGTCCCGTGTAGCCACCAACAATGCCGTGGACTTCAAACGTAGGCCGCGCCCATAAACGGCTCGCGATGTCCGCCGGATCGCCCTCTCGCATCTTTTTCAATTCGTGCGCGCGCTTGAACTCTTTCACGGTGAAACCTGAGGCAAGGAAATTATCCATTTCCGCTTTCGATAATTTTTCGACGTCCTCGTAGAAGCCGGGAATGCGGACAACTCCTTTCCGCGCGTCGTAGCATTCGGCGATCAGTTGGCATAGCTCTGTGATTGGATTCCGCGCGGCCCCACCTGTCACGCCGGAATGGACGTCTTTAGTGCCGGTTTCGAGAACCAGTCGCACGGGCGCAAGCCCGCGCAGTCCGTAGGCCACAGCCGGCTTTCCACGGGCAATCCAAATCGTGTCCGATACGGCTACCGAATCCGTCGCGAAGTCTTTCGCCCTACCTTTCAGGAAGTGCTCGAAATTCGGGCTGCCGATTTCCTCTTCGAGCTCCCAAATGAATTGAATGTTGACGGGTATGCCTTGCTCTAACGCGTAGCGCGCCCCAAACAAGGCCGTCAGCGCTGGCCCCTTGTCATCAGTCGAGCCGCGCCCGATATAACGGTCTGCCTCCTTGTGAAAGATGAAGGGCGGGCGCTGCCATTGCGGCTCGTTCGCAGGCTGCACGTCCAGATGGTTGTAAATGGTGACTGTTGGCCGATCGCCGCCGGTAACAAATTTTCCAATAACCACGGGGTTGCCCGGCGTCGGTACGGCTTCCGCTCCCGCGCCGAGCGACCGCAGATACTGAACCGCCACTTCTGCCCCGCGTTCGATGTCGGGCTTATGTTCTGGCTCGGCGCTGATGGTGGGAATTTCCACCCACTCGCGCAGTTTCGCTTCGAATTCGGGCTGGGCCGATCTGATGTACTTGTCAATGTCGGATTTCATATGTTCCTAGTGGCACCGCTTCGCGGTGCGAAATACATAGACCGCCGCTACAGCTCGCTTGAGCTGCCGGATGGTGAAGCGGCGCGCTGGATGTGGGCAAGGAAGTCGCGTTCTGGGACACTTCCAACGAACTCGACGCTCTCGTTGATGACGGTCTTCGGCACACCTCGAATTGCATATCGTTGCGCGAGATGTGGAAATTCATTCACCTCAATCACGTCGGCTGTCACGTGTTCATTTTCTATCGCCATCTTGTGAGCCAACCTGGCCACAGGCGGGCAATAGGGTCAGGTAGGCGTGACGAAGACCTGGATATGAAGATCCTTGTCCAGCGTCCGAAGCGTTTCGACAGACGATTCCGACAAGTCCGTCTTTCCTAGAGACACATCCAAAAGACTTCCAACCAGAACCGCAAATTCGTAGCCGCACGGCATTACGAAATACCGGACTTTGCCCTTCACACCTTCCGCCGTCATGACGAAGCCGAGAATGCGGTCGATGCCGTGCTCCCGGGCCGCTTCAGTTTCCGCTACGAAATCGTGAACTTCCAGCTTGATTTTGTCGGATAGTCCCGCGATCTCTTCCAAAAGCGTCCGTGTGTCCTTACACGTTTCGCATTCGTGGCCTGGAATGAACAACGGCGATTCCTTTTGCGTGAAGTAGATCAGTTGCACTTCGCCGGCGAGGCCTTCAAATAGGTGTTTGATTTCGTTTTGATTGTCTGCTGATAAGAAGCCCATGAGGGAATTGTATATAATCGCGCATTCGATGGACATCAGTTGGCGGGAAAAAACAGAAACGTACTTTAAGCGACTGCAGGATCGCATCACCCGAGCTATCGAGGAGATCGACGGCAGCGCGTTCCGCGAAGACGACTGGGCGCGTGAGGGTGGAGGTGGCGGCCGAACCCGAGTGCTGGAAGATGGTCGTGTGTTCGAGAAGGCGGGAGTTAATTTCTCCTCGGTCCACGGAAATTTACCGGAGCAATTCGCCGCAAAGATCCCGCTCGGGAGTGGAACCGAATTCTTTGCTACCGGCGTTTCCCTGGTGTTCCATCCACGCAGTCCCATGATTCCCGCTGTCCATGCGAACTTTCGATATCTGGAGAAAGGCGACGCGCACTGGTTTGGCGGAGGAACCGATCTCACGCCGTATTATCCATACGCCGAAGATGCCACGCATTTTCATCGGACGATCAGGCAGGCGTGCGACCGGCACGATCGGGAGTTTTATGACCGCTTCAAGCAATGGTGTGATGACTATTTCACTCTGAAGCATCGAGGCGAGATGCGCGGGGTTGGCGGAATCTTCTTCGACTATCTTCAGGGCGATCGCGAAAAACACTTCGCCTTCGTTCAAGACGCGGGAGATGTATTCCTCGATGCCTATCTTCCTATCGTAAGACGACGCATGAATGAGCCGTACGGTGAACATGAACGTCAATACCAACTCTATCGCCGCGGGCGGTATGTCGAATTCAATCTCCTCTACGATCGCGGCACGATTTTCGGTTTGGAAACGCGCGGTCGTACGGAATCGATTCTGATGAGTCTGCCGCCGCTGGCGCGCTGGGTGTACAACCTCACACCGGAACCCGGCTCGCGCGAAGAGAAGGCATTAGAATTTTATAAGCCTCGGGATTGGGCGTAAACGAATGTTCTGTCGCTACTGCGGATCATATATTCCGGATGACAGCGTGTTCTGCTCGAAATGCGGAAAGCGTCTCGGCAGACGTGAGAATCCGCGTGTCGAAAAGATCGTTCGCAAACTGCGCCTGAAGACACCGTACCCATATTCCGCCATTCTGATTACGCTGTTCATCATTTGGGCCGCATGGCCAAAGGGAAGCCACGCCGATTACTCGCGCTTGAAGTGGAGTTTCGAGCTGGATAGGAAAGCGGACGCTCCGGCAGAACAGGTATTTCAGCAGGCGCTGTCGCTGGTGGTGGAGAATACCGGACCGAGTCCAGTATCTGAGATTCCGATCGAAGTACGGGCGACGATCAGTCCTGCCAAGAAGGCGGACGTTGAAGCTGACTTCCTTGGCCGGCGGCTGTTGATCGTGCAACAAGGCCATACTCTCCCGGTGACCCTCATTGTTGGCGGCACTGTCGCGTCGGGAGCAAAGAAGCGAATTCTCGTTAACGGAAATATTCAGGCAGAACCGCCGTTCAAAGTGACATATGAAATTCGAGATGAAGACGGGCGAACTGTTCTTGCCAGCTATGTCGTAGAACAGGAATGAACCGTGCGATGCTCACGCGCTGGGCTGTCCGATTGATGATCGCATTTGGATGCGTGATACTGCTCATCCTGTTCGTCATCATTCCAGTCGGCGCTTCGTTTCTTATCACCAATGGCCGCTTTCGCTTTCCCGAACATGGTGCGAAAACGGCTCAATCGGTTGGCCTGGAGGTCACGGACGCAGAATTTTTCTCGAGTGACGGCATCTCATTGCGAGGCTGGTGGAATCCTGGTGATGCTTCCATGCCGCTGATCATCTTTGTCCACGGACTGAATCGGTCGCGGCTGGAGTTGTTGGAGCGGGCGGCCGAATCGAACCGGCGCGGGTACGGAGTGCTCTTGTTCGATTTACGCAACCATGGAGCGAGCGCTAAGGCCTATACCACAATTGGTGTGCGCCGCTTCCCAAAGGGTTCGAATGAAGGCAGGCGCCCGGCCGCAGATCCTGTGGGGCGTTTCGATGGGTGCATCCAGCGCCATCTTGGCCGCGAAACAGTGTCCTGGGTTTGCCGCAATCATCTCGGACAGTTCATTCCTATCGTTCCGCGAGACCGTCGGTGACCACTTGAAGCTACTTTTTCGCCTGCCTGCGTTCCCCATAGCTAATCTGATTGTGGCGGTCACTGCTTTGCGAATGGGTTTTAATCCCGACGAGGGTGATGTTGAAGCGGTCGTTCGCGAACTGAACGTTCCCATCATGTTCATCGCTGGAACTGAAGACCGCCGCATGCCGCCGGCTCTGGCTCAGCAAATGTTTGCAACATCACCGAATCCCCTAAAGGAACTGCTCGTCGTGCCAGGCGCCGGCCATGGTGAAGCCTTTGCTGCCGACCGGCAGACGTATCTGAATTCGGTCTACCGGTTTTTTGAGCGCGTTCGCTATAATCCCGGTTCTTTCCGTAAGCCGGGAGGGTCTTAAGAAAGCATGGATTCAGGAACCAAGATGCAGGCATCAGCCACTACAGAGCGTGTCCTCGAAGCGTTGTCCACGTTAGCTGCTTTGCTCGATCGAACAATCAATGAAGTGAAAGCTCTCGATCCGGATTTCCAGAATCGTCTCATTCAAGCCATTCGTGAGACCGAAGCTTCTATGCAGGCGCAGGCTGCCCAACAACTCGAGGCGGCATTGACGGAAACAAGATCAAAACTTGAGGAAGAATTTTCAAAAAGGATCGCAGAACTAACGGCTCAATGGGAAGAGGAACGGAACCGGCTGAATGGCGAAATAAGCAAAATGGCGCACACCACGGCTCAATGGGAAGCTGAGCGTGCCCGTTTGAATGGCGAGGTCGAGCGTTTAGCGCGCGTTCAAGCGGCAACTCAAGCGGAAGCGGAGAAGGCCATCCTGGCAATGAAAACAGCGTCCGCTGCTGCCAAGAACGCGAAATCAGGAATATCGGTAAACGGTGAAGCTGTAACCGGCGAGATTGAGCGCGTTCAACACCTCATCAAGGAAATTTCTTCTCTCATCGAAGATCCAGCCACCGAATTGTCTACCGTCATCCGCAAAAATGTGCACCGAGCGGAGCTCGAGTCGTACCTGAGAGGAATCCAATTTGTGGTTCATGGCGACCGTTCCAAATAACGGCACGTGACGTGCAAACGATCTGGCATGAAATTCACCGGTTTCGACCTGTTTGACTCCACGATTCAACGCACTAATTCCTGGCTAAAGGAGTTGATGACGGAGCTCAATTGGTCCGATCACAGGAAAACATACCTGGCGTTCCGATGCGTTTTGCACGCCTTGCGCGACCATCTTCCCATGAACGAGGCCATTCATTTCGGTGAACGTTTGCCCCTGCTCATCCGCGGATTCTATTTCGACCATTGGAATCCTGCCGGTAAACCGCTCGTGTTCCGTACAAGAATTGAGTTTCTTTCCGCTCTCTCGGACTGTTTGGCTCGCGATGGCCAAAGCGCAGTCGACGGCGAAGTCCTCGCGCGGGCAGTCTTCCGCCTTCTCGACAGGAAAGTCACTGAGGGTGAGATCGATGATGTTCGACACCTCTTTCCAGCCGCCGTCCTTGAGCTCTGGCCCCCAAGCTTGCGCGCCGCGTAGAATGATCGCGTGACTGCCGCCCATTACACCGTTCTCGCCGGCGGAACCGGCGCTGCGAAATTCTTGCGCGGCCTGGTGCGGGTCGTCCCTGAAGAAGACATACACGTCATCGTGAATGTTGGCGACGACACCAACGTATGGGGCTTGCATGTCAGCCCGGATATCGATTCGATTATGTACGGCCTCGCCGGCAGGCTGGAGACGCAGCGCGGCTGGGGCCTCCGCGACGAGACATTCCGCTGCCTGGAAGAGATGGGACGGTACGGAATGCCGGATTGGTTTCGTCTCGGCGACAGAGATCTGGCGACTCATATTGCGCGGACAGAATTGTTGCGTTCGGGAAATACGCTGAGTGAAGTTACGGCTCGGCTGGCGAAATCCATGGGCATTGAAGCCGCCATTCTTCCCGCAACCGATGATGCGGTTCGCACCAAAATCGAAACAATTCAGGGTACGCTCGATTTTCAAGAATTCTTCGTGCGCGAGCATTGGCAGCCCGAGGTGAGATCGGTCACTTACGCTGGCGCGGAAGAAGCGCGCGCACGCGCAACAGTTTTAAGTTCCATCCGAGAGTCGCGGCTGGTGATCATCGCGCCGAGTAATCCCATCACGAGTATCGGCCCGATTTTGGCGATTCACGACATTCGTGATGCGCTCAGGTGTACACGCGCCGAGGTAGTCGCCATTAGTCCGTTAATCGGGCATGCAGCATTCAGCGGACCGGCCGCCAAGCTGATGGAGGCATGTGGATACGAAGTTTCCCCATCCGGGGTCGCGCGCTGCTACCATGATTTTCTCGATAACATTGTGATCGATGTTCAAGACGCAGCCCTGGCGGCATCAATCCGATATGAAACCATCGGCGTTCAAATTACGGATATCCTGATGTCGGACGATGCAGCCGCCACACGTTTAGCAGAATTTGTGGTGCAGTTGGAACAACTATAGCGGCGGTCGATGACCGCTCATACAGAGCGGAGGAGTAACGAATGAATACAGTTCTCTTGCCTGTTAAAGATTTCAAGGATTCCAAACAGCGACTGCTTCCTGCGCTCGACGCGACAGCGCGCGCAGGACTTGCGCGGGCGATGCTTAAAGATGTTTTGACTGCGATCTCTGCCTCGCGCGCCCCGGGACGCGTCGTCGTCTTCACCGCTGCCGATGAAGTCATGCAAATGGCAAGGCCATTCGGTTTCGACGTTATCCTGGAGAAGTCTGTCGACGGACATAGCGCGGCCGTGAA
>QHXA01000116.1:0-1300 GCA_003222755.1 Acidobacteriota bacterium | reverse complement strand
ACACGCCGCTTCCGACCCGATCACGTTGATCCCGTCGCGAGACTGGACGGGAACCAATGGAGTGGTATTTATTGCCCCAGCACGAATCGCGATGGAATATGGCCAAGGCAGTTTCCGGCGGCATATTTCGAAAGCTGCTGCAGCGGGCCTTCGTTCCGATGTGATGAACCTTCCCGGGATCGCGTTCGACCTTGATACACCGGAGGACCTGAAGGCTTTTTTAAACGATCCGCGGAAAGACAGCGAAACGTGGCGTTATCTGCAACAGCAGCAATGAAGCTCGATTTCCGGCCCATCGAGCATCTGCCGGAGATCCGTCCCGGTATGAATTTGGCTCAATGCCTGCTGGATCGGACACGCGAATCCGAAATCGAGATCCACCCGCAGGACATCGTTGCAGTGACGCAGAAAATTATCTCCAAAGCGGAAGGTAGAATCGTTCAACTGTGTGCGGTGGAAGCGTCAGCTCAGAGCATTGCGATTGCCCGCCGGATGAAAAAAGATCCGCGGCTTGTGGAGGTCATTTTAAGTGAATCGCGGCGCATCGTTCGGATGCGTGACGAAGTTCTGATTTGTGAGACACATCACGGGTTCATTTGCGCCAATGCGGGCGTTGATCAATCCAACGTTGAAGGCAACGATACGGTGACTCTTCTTCCGCAGGATCCAGACCGTTCCGCTCGCGAACTGGCGCGCATTCTGGGATGCGGGGTCATTGTAACGGACACATTCGGCCGAGTCTGGCGTGAGGGGCTCGTGGATACTGTGATTGGAATCGCCCGCGTGCCGCCGTTCATCGATTTCCGCGGCAAGCATGACAGCTATGGTCATCAACTGCAGGTAACCTTGCTTGCGGCCGCCGATAGCCTGGCGGCTGCGGCCGGACTGGTTATGGGAAAAACTTCCAGAACGCCTGCGGTGTTGATTCGCGGATTTCCTTGGGACGCGACCGAGAGCCATGCGGCGATGCTTTTGAGAACGCCGGAGAAAGATCTGTTCTTATGAGGCGAGCAAGATAACCGGGACCCAGAGTGCAGCTGCTACTCCTCAAATACGGTTACCTGTTGCTGTTTGCTGGTGTCATCGTTGAAGGCGAAGCGATTCTCATCGCGGGCTCCTTTCTGGCCAGCCGCGGCTACTTCAATATCGGGACAGTTGCTCTTGTTGCGCTCGCAGCCAATACGCTTAGCGCCCAGTTGTACTACACCGCCGCACGCGTACGCGGACGCCGCTGGTTCGAAGACAGATTTCCGGAGAAATCTCCGTATCGAAAAGTCATTCAGTGGGTTGGACTGCGCGA
>QHXA01000791.1:505-5063 GCA_003222755.1 Acidobacteriota bacterium | reverse complement strand
GTAGTCTTTTTGTCTTTCTTGATTCCTTGGTGAGTCGACCGCGGCACAGCTTAAAGCTGTTCCGCGGTTCGGTGTAGCAGACTGCTTAGAAGAGAAGCTTCAGAGCGAATTGCATGATCCGGGGATCGAGGGCGGTGCGGATAACTCCGAAGGTGCTTCCATTCGCCGCCGTGCTCGGGTTGCCAGCTCGGAAGCGATTCAGAACGTTGTACGCCTCGGCTCGAAACTCAAGGCGCTTGTTTTCCTGAAACGGAAACACTCTCGACACGGCCGCATCGAAGGACCAGGTACCCGGACCGTGAACGCTGTTGCGCCCTACATTTCCGAACGTGCCGGTTACAGGCACTCTGAAGGCAGCAGGGTTCAGGTACTTGGTTCCGGGCCGTCCGGACGTATCGAGGTAAGGATCTACCAGGATCTGTTGCGCTCGCTGATTACCTTTGCCCGTCAGTGAATTATCCACGCCGCTCGTGACATTGAGAGGGCTGCCCGTTCCCCTTCTGTGAATCACAGACAACCGCCATCCGGATCCCAGAGTCCGGAGGGTGTTGTTGCTGAACTTCGGTGTTTCGGCGACGGACGTTAGGTTGAAGACATGCCGGCGGTCGGATGCGCAATTACCGCGCTCGCCACGTCGATTGTTGTCATCCTGCCAGTCGCCGTCACCCGGGTTCGGGCCTACTCCGTTGAAATCTGTCAGGTCACCAAGGCAATGGGACCAGGCGTAATTCGCCTTGATCGTCACGCCCTTGACCGCTCGGCGCTCGACGTTAAGCAACATCGCGTGATAGCTCATCGTTCCCCCGCCCTCGAACTGGGAGAGGAGGGAGTAGTAGGATCCCTCTGTGGGATTTTCAAGAGACAGTTTTCGCCGCGCCGGTAGATTGGCAGTTGTCGAGCACACTGGATAAGCCACGCCATTGATCGTGCACGGATCCAATCCCATAAAGATGCCGGAGTTGAACTCTTGTTGGGTCCATATATGCAGAGTTGTACTTCCCGTATACGTGCCCGAAACGACCCAGTCCTTGGCAATCTGTCTCTCGACAGCCAGATTCCATGACTCCGCATACGTGTTCTTGATGTCGTACGGCTCGGTATTGTAAAGCCCGTTCTTTACAAATGGTGTGTCTACGTTAAATACAGTCGGGAACGGATTGCCACCGGCTATACCCTGCCATGGATTTTCGAAACCGCCCGCGGGACTCGGCAAGGTGACTGCGTTGCTCCACGGCGGCGACTTGGCGCCATTGAACGCCCACACCATCGGCAGGAACGTGTAGGCCAAACCGTAGGAAGCTCGAACTGCTGTCTTGCCATTCCCCTGCACATCCCATGCGAGACCGAGGCGCGGCTGGACCACCTTATAATCGTTTTTCACGCCGGCCTTGCCTGGAAAGCCAGGGTCACCGGGAAAGTAGAGACCGGCTGGAGCATTCTTGAAGACGGTGCTTTTGATTCCTTGCTTGAACCGATTGTAATCGAAGTTGTAGGTGCGTTCGTCGTCCATGACCTCGGGTAAGTATGGTTCCCAACGAAGTCCGTAGTTTACCGTCAGTCTCTTTTTCACTTTCCACGTATCCTGCACATAGAGCCCGAGGTAATACCGATGCGTGAGGTTCAACTGCGGACCATTCTGCTGGAAGCTATTCATTTTTCCTGTTAGAAAGTCGGCCAATCCCAACCCGGTCTGCTGTCCGGTAAAGGCATATAGGCCTCCGATGCCGACATTTGACGTTGAATTAGAGTAGGCGCGTGAAAGAACTCCACCGAAAACGATCTGGTGGTTTCCGCGTTGAATACTGATGTCGTCATTGACCTGGACATTGTAGTTATTGAACGCGGAGTCGGGACACAGCGTGCAACCAATCGTTGGCCCGTTGGTGACGGTCACCGTAATGAAGTGCGGCAGGTAACTGTACGCGTTGATTCCAATGTCAGGTGCCGAGAAAATCGAAGGTCCGACGCGAACAACCTTCGTTAATCCACCCGCAATACGGAACGAGTTGACTACGTTCGAATTGACGAGATAGGTCGACCCAATTGTCAACGCCTGTGAGGAATTGCTGTAGCCAGTCCCGTTCGATGACAAAAGGTTGTGATTGAGCTCATAGGGAACCGCGATGTCATACCATGTGTCGAGGTATCTGCCGAAGAGGTATCTGCCGCAGATCGTGTGCTTGCCGCTCATTTGATAGTCAACGCGGCCCACCACCTGTCCGTCATTCCGACGATTGACGTTGCCGTAGGTCGTATTGCCACACGCATCAATCGGCGTGGGAAGCTGGCTCGCGATGTACAGCGCAGCTTTACTGAAGAGTGCCGGATCGATCTTGTTGTTGTTGAATGGGGTTCTCAAGTTGACTTGTCCGGTCGAATTGCAGGCGGCGGAAGCAAAGTTGGTGAAGTCGCCGGCCAGCATTTCTTTCGTGGGAACGAAGGTTCTTACGTTCGCGGCATCAGACCTTGTTGTTGTTCCTTGATAGCCTGCGAAGAAGAAGAGCTTATTCTTCACGATCGGCCCACCGATCGTTCCACCGAATTGGTTGCGCTTCAAAGTACTGCCGGAGGTTGCGAAGTATTGTCGAGCGTTGAACAGATCGTTGCGGAGAAATTCAAACAAGTCGCCATGGAAGGCGTTCGTGCCCGATTTGGTTACCGAATTGACATATCCACCGGATTGCCCGCCGTTTTGAGCCGACACGCCGCTGGTTTCCACTTTGAACTCTTGCAGCGCGTCAGGAAAAGGAAACGGCTGACCGAGGCCACTATATTGGTCCGTGTGGGGAGCACCGTCTAGATTGTAGGAAACTCCGTACCCCAGGCCACCATTGATGGAGATAAATGCACCGGTGTCGAAATTCTTTGATACAGGGGCACCCGATTGCACGGCGCCTGCAGTAAGCGTGATCAACTCCGTCACATTGCGTCCGTTGAGAGGTAGCTCCAAAATCCGCTCGTTCTCAATAATTTGAGCAATGCCCACGGAACGTGTTTCCACCATTGCCGAGTTCGCTTGAACTTCAACAGTCTCGGCAGCCTGACCTATTTGCAGCACGGCATTGATCACGGGACTGCTGTTGACCTGAAGCACGACTCCTGTCTGGACAAAAGTCCTGAAGCCTGGCAACGAGACTTCGATTCGATATCGCCCGAGCGCGAGATTCGGCAAAAGGTACGAGCCGCTTTCATTCGAAACGGCGTTGCGCGCAATACCCGTTTCAGTTTGCGTTGCAGTAATTTCGGCCCCGGGCAAGACAGCGCCACTTTGATCTGCGACGCTGCCGCTGATCTGGGCCGTCGCCTGGCCCCATGCGGCAACGCAGCCGAACGCAAAGATTGCTAAAGCGCTTAGGAGAGTGGTGCATATGGTTCGTTTGTGAATTTGCATTGATCTTCAGGTCCTCCAATCAGACCGTCGAAACTTCCATGCCCCAGCAGATAGCGCCCGGACTATAGCATTGACGAATAGTGTGGGCAACTCATAAGCTAGCGTGCCATGCACCGTAAGCTACTGATAATCAGTGTGATGTTCGTCTCTCTGGCATTGGTGATTCACGGGCAGACGCCGGATTCGAACAATTCTCTGGGCCTGCCCGTCTTCCATCATCTTCATCTGAACTCGACGAACCCTGATGCGGCGATTGACTTCTATACGCGACAATTCCCGAGCACATCAAAAACTACCTTTGCCGGTGACCCGGCACTCCAGTCGCCCAACGATGTGCTCGTTCTATTTACTAAGGTGAAAACGCCACCACCGCTGCAGCCGCAGACTGCCATTTGGCATTTCGGCTGGTATGTCGCCGATGTGCGCAAGAATCTGGAACTCTACAAGAAGCGGCCAGACGTGAAACTCTTGCCGCTGTACACCTCCGATGAAGGTGGGTTCGTGTACGTGAATAGCGATACATGGCCCGGTGCGGGCCGTGTTCCGGGACTGACCAAGGCAGAGATCGCTGAGGCGAAAGCGAAAGGCGTTCAGCCGGTTGGCGGATCGGGGTTCGCCTACATGCAAGGTCCCGATGGCGCCGTTGTTGAATACCCGGGGAATATGCCGGAGCGGTTTAACCACGTCCACATGTACTGGGAAGATCCGTTTTGCAAGCAGATCTGGTATCAAAAGCATCTCAATGCCTTGCCGGATCGACCCAGACCGCAGTACACCGAGGCCAATTGCAAACTGCCGCGTGGAGCCGACAAGACCTGGCCAGCACTAGAAAAGGAAGGGATGTATCGAACGCCTGCGGCCACCGTCGTGTTTGGTGACGTTTCGATCAATTCCTACATACGGCAGGGGGAAGTCCCACTTGCGAGCACGCGCGGACATGTAGCGGATCACTTTGCCCTCGGCGTTAAGAATCTTGCTGCCTGGATGGCGCAGCCTGGCGGAGCAGCTCCCCGCGTCGGCGATCCACCGAGGACCTTTCCATCCGGAAGAGTGATATTAACGAAGATTCCGCCGGGATCACCGTTTTTGAACGGCCGCGCAGTGAACTTGATTTTGTCGCCGGATTTGACGGTGGTGGATTTCCAGCCTGCACGAACGAGGTACGAC
>QHXA01000791.1:0-468 GCA_003222755.1 Acidobacteriota bacterium | reverse complement strand
AGATTCCAGATATCCGTACCGCCTTTTGGATTTGTCACTTCAACTTCGAGCCATGAATGAGGGTTGGCCCATTTAAATTCTTTAACAATTCCCTCGGCCGTAACGGTCTTTGTTTGATCGATGCCGGCTGCGGAGTGGTGAGCGTACGCAACGCTCGCGAAGCACAGCGCAAGAACCAGTGAGCTTCCTGCCATTAAGAGTTTCATTTCTATGCCTGCCGATTTATCGATATTTTCATAATGCTTACGATCTAGCGAACCGTTGTCTGACGAATGAACACTCGGCATATGCTCGTTGAGATCCGGCAAGCACTCCACCTCACTGATGTCCCGCTCGTATGTGCGGCATCACCTGGAAGGCATTGTCGGTTTCACGTTCAATATCATGCAATTCATCTCCGAGCGCATCGAAGAGACATTGACGGGAACAACCGCCACAGTCGTCGTGAAGGTATTTGGTCCTGACCTC
>QHXA01000790.1:2278-6358 GCA_003222755.1 Acidobacteriota bacterium | reverse complement strand
CTGCGCGGAATTCGTTGACCAATGCCGACGACAACGTGGATGTGAAGTTGACCGCAAGAGTTTGTGGATGCCGGAATACAGAGCCGCGGAAGCCATCAGGCCACGTCTCATAGTTTGCATTGCCGGCTGATCGTTCGTACGTGTAGCTCACACCGAGCTTGTGAGTAGTATTGAAATTGTGATCGATTTTGGTGTTGATCTGCTTTCGGCCAAGGCCGTTCAAAGCTGCGATTCCGCCCGCATTCGTCGCAAATATGCTTTCCGTTCCGCTTCGCTCGTTACGAACCCATCGATAACCGGCAGTGTTCAGGCCATCACTGGTTGCTGTGGCGGATGCTGCTTCGTAGTTGTTCGGAAGCGGCATCTTGCTTAAGAGTTTTGCAACAAAACCTGTCGGATCGATTTGACTGCGATAGGTATCCCACGTACCCGTCGGTGTCGAGGCACGCCCGACCACTGCATCCGAACAGTCCGGTTGCGTCGGCGTGTTGAGCAGCGGCCCGAAGACGCTTGCATACCGGAGTGCACCCGTGAAGGGACTGCCATCAGGATTCGTTGCCGGCCGGAGAGGATTTCCCAGGCCATCCACGACGGCAATCGTGGGAGTCGCAGTGCCTGCCACGGTTTGCTGGATTGCATTCCCGTTGTTCCAATTATCGAAGTAACGGAAAATGCCTCTCCGCGCGCATGGCGTCAGCACGATAGAGTTCGGTGTACCGCGGCCATTGACCAGCAGGCTGTCCCAGAGCGCGAAGAAAAAGGTTTTGTTCTTCACGATCGGCCCGCCAATACTTCCCGTGAACTGATGATTGTTCGCCCAATCCGGCTGCGTGGGCTTCCACGCTCCCGTCCTCGGATCGACTTGCCTGTTGTTATCCCAAGTGTTCGCGTCGAACGCGCTGTTCCGAACGGACCACACGCCGGCTCCGCGAAACTGATTCGTTCCCGAGCGTGTCAGGAATTGAATCTGCGCATTGCCTCGCCCGAGTTCGGCATCGACAGGTGCAACGATCATGCGAACTTCGCCGATCAAATCCGGACTCATGTACGTGGCCGAATTGGCATTCGAACCCCAACGTGCGCCGCCGCCTGCATCGACGCCATCTCGCTGCATGTTGACCGTACCGAAGGCGGTCAGGCCGGCAAAGCTGCCGCTGACTCCATCAGCATTGATACGGACACCTGGCATTGAACGATACAGTTCCAACACGTTGTTGCTGACCGTGGGAAGATCTTGCACCCGCTGCTGCGACAGCACTTCGCCAACGGAAGAACTCGACGTCGCCAACAGCGTGTCCGCGGCAACCGTCACTTCAACCCCCGTGCTCAGCGAAGCCACGCTGAGCGCAAAGTTCAAGCGGATTCTCTCGGCGTTTCCAAGCTGGACATTCGTATACGTCTTCGTTTGAAAACCAGGCAGCTCCGCGCTCACCTTGTACACGCCAGGCAGCAGACCCGTGATGTTGTACACGCCGGATTCATTGCTGAACACGTTTGTGACGACGCCCGTGGCGTTGTTGGATGCAGTAACTGTCACGCCGGGCAACACGGCGCCAGTCGCGTCCTCAATGGTTCCGCTGATTGTTGCGTATGTGGACTGAGTAAATGCATGCGTGGACAGGACAACGCACAGGAACAGGCCTAAGGCAACGCGGAGTTTTTGCATGGGCTCTCCTCCGCCATCAAGTAAATGGCCCCGTTCCTTTGAAGGCGCGGACGGGGTGGTTCGTTCAACTTCCGGTAATCGGTAGCTGGAACGAACCACCCCGTCTGCGCCCGTTTAAGGTGGCTTCGCGGCATTTTCTTACTGGGCGCAGCCACCCCTCCTTCGCCAAGGAGGGGACTTCGCCTTTCCCGTCGGTTGTTCCAAAGCACCGTGTTCAGCAAACGATTTATGGGTAAAGCTCAGCGCGGTGATGCAAGGAGGGGAATCACCGGTTCGTCCAATTTCATCCACACACCTTGATTACTTCGGGCTCTTCCCGACCATACGCGCGGCGTCCTTCTCGTTCTCTTCGCAGATGAATTCGAGCAGTTCGGTGTCTGGTTGTAGAGCCATTTCTGCCGTAATCGTCCACGCCTTCGTGTAGACCTTTGGATCATCAATGATCATTTCCAGATCCATGTGTCCGAAATCACGGCGCCGGAACCGCTCGGTCAGATGCAATGCATCGCTGGCGGGATGGCCTGCCTGGTCGAGCCAGGCCCTGCCATTGAAGCCGGCGGTATCCACGACGAACGTGTCGCCGTCCCACCGGCCCACAGAAAATCCCTGCCATGCCGGCCAATCAATCACGTTGGGAAGCGGCCGCCCGTCTGTCAAGATTTGCCTGTATGTGGTTCTCGATTCGTACAAGATGAAGGTCAACCCCGGAATCTGGACAATCTTCAGCGGAGTCGCCAGAGTCGCGCGCATGGTCAGGCCAGTCGGCAGACAGCGCGCGCTCGGATCATCCTTGGAGTTATTTTCAGTGCGTTCCTTGAATAGTTCTTGTGCCCAGGGCTGGAACGGAACCGTTTCGCCTTTCTTCAGACCCGCCGCAACATTAAAGCGTGGAACCGTCGATTGCCAAATGCCCGATAGGTCTGGTTTACCTTCCGCCGTTCGCGGCGCTGGTGCTGTGAGGTTTGGCTTTCCATCCGCGGTTCGCGGGATGCCGGGAGTCGGATAGCCCTGCCATTGAGCTAAGGCGGAAACACAAAGGCACAAGAGCGGAAGGGGCCAAAGGTGTTTAGCGAACATATTCAGTGACTCATAGAATAGATTACGAAATTGATTCCCAGCCGGAACGCCTCAATTGACGGCTTCAGCGGATATTCGCCACGATCGATATAATCCCAAAAATTCTCGAGATCGTTGTTATAACAAGCGATCACCCCGACTTTTCCATCCTTGTTCATCAGGCCATAGAAGATCGGTTCGCCTTCGACGACGTACGGTGAGATGACATTCAGCGCATCGATCCGATAAAACACGTTGAAAATCTCGTGTTCGATCGTCATGCGCACGAGATCGCGATCTGGAAACGCCTTGTGCAGGTCGCGCTGCAGTGTTTGAAGGTCGCGAGACCCGTCAAAATCGTCCATCACAACGAAACCGCCACGGTCGATGAACTCCCGCAGGTTGTCGACTTCGTGGTCCGTGAGCGCCATCTCACCAGGTTCCGAGACAACCGCGAATGGATAGTCGAACACTTCCGGGCTACCCAGCTCAACGATCCGATACGACAGATTTTTCACATCGATGTTCGTGGCTTCGGAAATCACCTGTGCGAAATGTTGATCCGAACTGGGGTAGTTGTGCGACCAACCTGTGCCGCCGAACTTTCCTCTTGCGGTGTACTCCCAACGTGCAACTACCAATTCCGTGGGCGGCGGCTCGTTCGAGAACAGGAACCCACGCCGGAATCGTTGTGCGTAGATCAAGCTTGCGCCGGCGATTGTTAGCAATAAGAAGAAAAGCGGACGTCTCATTATTGAACTAAGACATTTCGAAATTGGACGAATCCTGCACCTCAAATCCGAAATCCGAAATATCAGATTGGACACCTATAGAGTCCAATTTCGGATTTCGGATTTGAGGTGCAGGATTCGTCCAATTTTAAAATCTCCATTTCCCGAGTCACCGCAGTTCGGTCGTGGTGCGGCCAATGGTGATGGTTTCCGCCCGAAGCTCATCCTTTATTTGTTTGCTGGGATAAGCCACGACGTTAGCCGTGATGCCGGGTTTGAGCATGTCATTGGAAAGTCCGCGGAATTCCATTCGCGCCGGCGGCGCGATCACGATGGTCAACAGGTTCTTCTCGACCTCCAGCTTTATTACCGGCGGTTTGCCGCGAGAGCTGACTTCTTTGACGACCCCGGTCAGTTTCTGCTGCTTCGTTAGATCGTAAGTCGGCCAATCGTGCTGGGTTCCGTAGAGGAGATTCACATCTGTATCTTTGGGCCCGGTCCACGGGGTGATCACTCCATCGAGGAGCGACTGCAGGTTGCCCTCCATGCACGAATACTCCATAAGCTCGTCATTCGGTGTAAGCACGAAGACTCGCTCGTTGCTTATCGGGCGCGTATAGGTTTTCG
>QHXA01000790.1:0-2222 GCA_003222755.1 Acidobacteriota bacterium | reverse complement strand
AGGATGACCGATGGTGCCGAGCTTCGCCCAGCCGTTGAAATTTACGGCCTCGATGACGAGCGTGTCGCCTTCCCAATGCCCGCGCGAATCTCCGAACCACGTGGGCGGCCAATCCTTCCGATGCGGCAATCCTTCTGTGTTCACAGCCTGGAACATCGTGCTCTGTTCAAAGAGAAACGTGATGTACTCGTTGTTCTGAACGATTTGCATGGGATGTGGCGTGAAGGATCGGATCCACCCGAAAGGCATGCAGCTTCCGGCATAGTCGCCTTGTCTCACCTGGTCATAGTTGTCCCACTGCGCCTGCCCCCAAGTCGTGAGCGGAAGCGGATTCGGCTCGCCTTTATTACTGGTTCCATTCGCATTCGTGAACGTTCGAGTCAAATCCTGAGTGCCGGGCCGGTTCCAAACTCCGCTGAAGTCCGGCTTGCCATTGGGAAGACGCGGCGCAGGCGCCTTCAGATCCGGCTTCGATTTCAGCGTCTGGCTGTTCGAAACTCCAACCAGCCCCGCCGTAATGACGATCAAAAGCAAAAGCTTTTTCACGATCTGTCTCCTTTCTGCATTTCGTGGATCGAGTTGTGCGGAGTATACAAAACATTTGTGAATGTTGCGCCTTTTTGTGGCCCTACTTGAGCTCTGGAATCGTAATTGGGTGATTTAGGCGTCTGACCTCGAATTAAATTGGCTAAAATCTATCCATCTTTTTCAGGAGCAGCCATGACACGAGTACTCGCCGTTTTGATCAGCACGATGATTTTCGCATCACAGGTGCCGGCGCCGACTGACATGTCTTCCTTTGCCATCACGTATGTCGACGTGATGCCTGCCTCGAAAGCGGCAGCGGTGACCGCGTTCAAACAGTATCGGGAGATGAGCCGCAAAGACGAAGGTTTCGTTCGCCTCGACTTGTTCGAGCAAGTGGGGCGCCCTGGTCACCTCGTGATCATTGAAACCTGGGCCAATCCAAAGGCATTCGATACGCACGCGGCGGCCACGCATACCAAGCAATGGAGGAGCAAGGTCGATGCAATTCGATTGAGTGATTACGACCAGCGTCCGTACAAGCCTTTCACGCTAGGTTCGGGGGCTGCGCCTGCGACCGATCGTGCGATTTACGTCGTCGCGCATGTCGATATTGGCGGCCAAGGAACGAATGCACCGGACTTGCTGAAACGGCTGGCAGAGGCGAGCCGGAAAGAGGATGGCAATCTGCGGTTCGATGTTCTGCAACATGCCATGCGCGCCAATCACTTCACCATTCTCGAGGCATGGCAGAGTCAGAAGGCTCTTGACGCGCACGCCGCTGCGCCGCACACCCGGCAGCACAGGGACGCGCTGAGTCCGATAACCGGCAGCCCGGTCGACGAGCGTATATATAAGGTCGCGGAGTAGCGTTTCTGGTATATTGCGCTCTCAAAATCTGTAAAATGCGGGTCGAAGTCCGCGCCTATAAAGAGGTGACGCTATGCGCGTTCGAAAGTTGACCGTCTTGTTCTTATCCTTCATGGGACTGCTTCTGGCGACGTGGGTTGTCTTCGGGCAGACGCGGCGGGTGGACGATCTCACCCTGAGAAACGCGGGTAAGGCCGGCGAGGAATGGCTGACCTACGGTCTCACTCCGGGTGAGACGCGCTACAGCCCACTGCGGCAAATCGACACGAATAATGTGAGCCGGCTTGGTGTGGCATGGTTGTTTGAAATCGGGTCGGGCGGCAGCAATCAGGAGGCGACGCCGCTGTTTTGGAACGGCAATCTTTACGGAATCACGAATTGGAGCGTGGTCTTCTCCGTGGATGCACGCACCGGGAAAGAGCGCTGGCGATGGGATCCTGAAGTCAACCAGACAGCAGTGCGTCCAAGAATCTGCTGCGGCGTTGTCAATCGCGGTCTGGCCATCTATCAAGGCAAGATCATCGCGCCTGTCGTCGATGGAAGACTGGAAGCCCTCGATGCGGAGACGGGCAAGCCCCTGTGGGAAGCTCGCGTAGCATATCCTCAAGACAACTACAGCATCACCATGGCGCCGCGAATTGCGAAGGGCAAGGTCATTGTCGGAGTCAGCGGCGCTGAGTATCCGGTTCGAGGCTTCTTCGCAGCGTTTGATGCCAACACCGGCCAGTTCGCCTGGAGGTTCTACACCATCCCGGGTGATCCATCAAAGCCTTTCGAAAATCCCGCGTTGAAAAAGGCGGCCGAGACATGGTCCGGAGACTGGTGGA
>QHXA01000133.1 GCA_003222755.1 Acidobacteriota bacterium | reverse complement strand
TTTCAACCATGGCCATCGCGCGCTAAGCGTCCAGCCGATGTTTGGCGGGCCCGTGTACTTCATTCGAAATATCGTTTATCACGCGCCCGAAGGCGGGGCGGTAAAGTTCACTGCGTCATCGGCCGGCATCGTCGTCTATCACAACACGTTTCTGTCGAACGTTAAGCCGATGTTGCTGGCCGCATCGAACGTTCATTACCGGAACAATCTGATTCTCGGCAAGAGCGAAACGTCCGAAATCTTTGCTGTCGAGACCAACACCAACTATTCAAGCTCGGACTACAACGGATTCCGCCCGAACGAAGGCGCTGAGTTTTCCTTCGAGTGGAGCACGCCGCCGTTCTCTATGCGCGCGAATTTTCCCGGTGAGGATGGAAAGCTTTCAACCCAGCAGCAAGCGCAGTTCGAGGCAAAGGCGCGAGAGGCCCGGCGATTCAAAACGCTGAAGGAATACAGCGACGCCACGGGCCAGGACAAACACAGCATCCTTGTGGACTACGACATTTTCGTGAAAGTGTCGCCGCCCGGTCCGGACCCGCGGACTCTTTACAAGCCGGCGGATTTTGACTTCCAGCTTCGTCCGGGATCTTCGCCGGTGGACGCGGGCGTGCGACTGCCCGGCATCAATGACGATTTTACAGGCCGAGCGCCGGACCTCGGCGCCTACGAGGTCGGGCGGGCCGTTCCGCATTACGGGCCGCGGGAGTGAATTTCTTGAACTGTTTTCGGGAGGACAACGAATGAGTCTCTATTTTGTTGTGACGCTCGCTTTCGTACTCGCGCAAACCAGCGCGCCGGCGCAGAAAGGAACTGTCGAAAACATTAAGGTGCATGGAAGGTCGCTCGAAGGAAACTTGGAAGGCGACTCTCCGGATCGCGACGTGTTCGTTTATCTGCCGCCGGGCTATGCCACGAATCGCAATCAACGATATCCCGTCGTGTACCTGCTGCATGGCTATGGGCTCACCGGTGAACGTTGGATGACGTTTTCGAATCTCGCCGAAAACGCCGACAAAGACATCGCTGCAGGCACGATGAAGGAAATGATTCTGGTGAACCCGGACGCGTTCACGAAGTACAACGGGAGCATGTATTCCGCATCAGCAACGACGGGCGATTGGGAGACGTTCATCGCGGAGGATCTGGTCTCGTACATCGATAGTCACTACCGCACCATTCCCGACCGCATGAGTCGTGGGCTTGGCGGCCATTCGATGGGCGGATACGGAACCATTCGAATTGGAATGAAGCGGTCTGATGTGTTTTCCAGTCTCTACATCATGAGCGCCTGCTGCTTGATCAACAACCCTGGTGGACAAGGGAATCGCGCGGCAGCGCCGGCGGCAGCGCCAGCTGCAGCTCCAGCCGGCCGTGGTAACGTTTTCGCGAACGCGGGATCGGCTCAAGCTGCGGCATGGGCATCCAATCCGAATAACCCGCCGCAATTTTTCGATCTACCTGTGAAAGACGGCGTGCCCCAGCCATTGATCGTCGCGAAGTATGCAGCGAATTCGCCGCTCGTGATGATCGATCAGTACGTGACGAATCTGAAGAAGTATCACGCGATCATGGGCGACGTTGGAACGCAGGATGGATTGGCGGCATCGAACCGGCAGATGGACCAAATCCTCACGGACTTCGGCGTGAAACACACATTCGAAACGTATGAAGGCGACCACACGAATCGTGTGAAAGAAAGATTCGAGCTGAAGGTCTTGCCGTTCTTTTCGAATAATTTGTCGTTTAATCGGGTGAAAAAATAAGCACCGCGGAGCGGGACCATCCAAAATCCAGGAGCACCGCGGAGCGGTGCAAGGAAATTAGCCAGGGGTACGCGTTTTTTGCGTACCCCTGGAATGGGGAAACACAGAGGTCCCGCACCCTGGAAGGGTGTCGAGGATTCCTCGCACCCTTCCCAGGGTGCGGGTGTGTTTGGTTTAAGACGACCGGGGGTTGCGCTCGCTCCCGCTCGCTTAACCCCCGGCTAATTTCCTGACACGCCTCCGGCGTGCGCGTTAAATGTTGTAAATTACGTTGGGTCGGCACTCATGAAACTACACCGTCTATTTCTCATTCTCCTGACTATTGCGGCGAGGCTGTCACACGCGGACGCGAAGCCAAATCACTCTGCCGCTAATCACAGCGGACCCGATCGGACTCAGTCTGCCCTTGCTATGCACGCCTTCAATCTGCAGCGGCAGCCGGTGCCACTGACGTCGTTGCGGCCGCGAGCAGTGAAGGACCAAGGTAACGTCTCGGTGGTGCAGGATGACGGCACATTAATCATTCCGCAGAACCGTTTCGATCTCAGCGGCCGCTCGGTGACGTTCACGCCCGAAGGCGCGGGATACCAGGTGCAGACTGGAGCAACAGCGTTCGATGCGGGTCAAGGCGGCGGCGTGCCTTTGCCGCTCGATGATGACGATTCCGTTTCGATCGCGCTACCGTTCGCACTCAAATTCTATGGTTCGAGTTATACGACGGTTTTCGTCAACACGGATGGAAACCTGACGTTCGGAGTGCCCGACAGGGAGGATAGTGATCGAGACCTCCACCACATCTTGCAAGGGCCGCCGCGGATCGCACCCGCGTTCGATGATTTTCTGCCAAGTAGTACGGGAAGAGTGACTCTCGAGAAGCTTACCGATCGGGTGATCATCGATTGGTTGAGTATTAGCGAATACGGATTTCGTGCACGAAGCACGTTTCAGGTCGTTCTGCAATCGACCGGCGTCATTCAGTTCAATTATCAGACGATGAATATCACGTCAGCGGTCGTCGCACTCTCGGCGGGAAAGGGATCTGCGCTTCAACTGATGGATTTCTCTTCGCAGACCACGGCGGCATTCGTGTCCGGAACGGTTGGCGAAGTATTCTCTGCAAGCGAGCAACTGGACCTGGCGGCCATCAGCGCCGCCTTTTACCAAACCCACCAGGATGCCTACGACGAGCTGATTGTTTTCTCGGATTTCGATATCGATCTGGAAGATGCTTTTGCCTACGAAATTCCAGTCCGGAACGAGATCCAGGGAATCATGCCGCGTTACGGCACGTTCGACTTCAGTTCTGACTTCGGATCAGCCCGGCGGCTGGCCGGCATGGTCAATGCCGGGTTCATCAACCAGTATCCAGACAATCCCAGAGAGATCTTTCTTGGAACGAACAACACGCTCGAGATTCTGGGGCAGGAATTTGGGCATCGATGGCTGGCGTACGTCGATACGGCGCCGTCATCGATGTTGGGGCGAGATGGCGCACATTGGAGCTTCTTCATGGACACGGAAGGCTCCGTAATGGAAGGGAATCAGATCCAGGATCTCGGAAATGGATTCTTCCGGACCGTCGGAGCCACTTTCAAATACAGTCAGCTGGATCAATACCTGATGGGACTAAGGTCGCCCGCGGAAGTTCCGCCCTGGTTCGTCGTCGCAAATCCACGTCTGATCTCTGCTCCTCCGGGTTTCGACTGCTTGCCTATCGACGCGGCCTGTCCGCCGACGATCGGCGTGGAGTTGTCTGGAACCCGGCGGGATCTCACGATCAACGATGTCATTGCGATTGCAGGTACACGCATTCCAAATTTTGAGAGCGCGCAAAAAGATTTCTCCGTTGCGTTTGTGCTGGTAACGAAAAGCGGGCAGGAAGCAAGCCCAAAATCCATCGCGCATCTCGACGCGATCCGAGAGGATTGGAGGAATTTCTTTGTTACGGCAGTCGATGGCCGGGGCACGATGATGACAAACCTTCTTTATCCCGCAGTCACGGCGCTGAACCTCAGCATTGCAACCAGTGGCAGCGCTTTCGTCGAGACCGCCGGGACGCCTGCGCTGCAGGTCGGCTACGGCGCCTTGCAGTCTGCTGTCGGTGTGGCGGTGGTGCGATCGTTTTCGGCGGCCGAACTCGTTTCCGAGGCGGCCGTGTCAGCTACGGCGGCCGCAACACATTGGGTCATGTATGCCGAAAAAGGCGACAGAGTGGCCACTGGAGTTGCCATCGCGAACCCGAATGCAACACCCGCCAATCTGAGTTTCACACTGAGTGATGGATCGCGGATGAGCGTGCAGATTCCCGCAAAAGGCCAGCGTGCGGCATTCGTCAATGAGTTCTTCTCCGGGTTGCGCGCGTTCCTGGGAACCCTGACGATCGACTCCGATGTGGGTGTGGCGGTTGTGGCATTGCGTGGTTCGTACAACGCTTCGGGCGACTTCATCATCACGACAATCCCAGTGACGTCGACTGCACCGGCATCAGGAGGATCCAGCATATTTCCGATGATCGCCGACGGCGGCGGGTACAACACGGAATTAATCCTGGTCAATGCAGGCACTGCAATGAGCGTCGGCACAATCCGGCTGTCTTCCGGTTCTCCAATTCCTTTCAGCATCGCTGCAGGCGATGTGTGGAAGTTTCAAACATCGGGTTCGCCGCCCGATGTGGTAGCCGGGAGCGCCACGCTGACAGTGGATACAGGGCCGCTACCCGCCGCTGTGGCCGTGATTCGATTTAGCACATCCGCAGGATTGGTGTCCGAAACGGGATTTCCTGCGCAGCGCCCGATCTCGACAGGTCTGACATTCGGTTCATCGTACGTGAATCTGCGGACGGGTTTTGCGTTTCTGAATCCATCGGCCGCCGCTGTTCAGGTACGGCTCACAGCGCGGAATGGAAATGGTGAAATCGTCGGAACACCCGCAAACGTGACGCTGCCCCCGGCGGCAAGAATGTCCGCATTTCTAGATGAGATCCTCAGCGGAATTCCTTCCGGATTTGATGGAACTATTCTGATGGAAGCCTCTTCACCCGTGTACGCGATTGCATTGAGAGGAACCACCGTTCGAAGCGGCGGGTTCATCATGGCCGCTGTGCCGATCTTCGATAGTAGCCAAACAACTCCTGACATTTCTTATTTCCCGCAAATCGTCACTGGAGGAGCATTCACGACAGAGTTTCTTGTTGGGAACGCGTTGACAGGCTCGGCTCAGTTGGCGTTTCGCGATGCAGCGGGAGATGCGCTGGCTGTTGCGTTTCAGTAGGGGCGGGCTTTATGCACGCGCTTACGATTACTCACTTCTTCAATTCATCATACGCGGTCTGAATGTTCCCTTTAGCGTTCGCAAATTGCGGATTCACGGTGACGACGTAACCTTTGTACTTCGCCGGAACCTTATACTCTGCGGCCGCCTGATCTACTGTTTTCTTCGCGTTCATTTCGCTCCGCGCGAAATTCACGAAGTCTTGCGTGAAGTCGGCGTACTCCTTGAACTCATCCCATGTTGCAACCGGAATGTGTCCGCCGATGACGGTATCGACATTTTTGACGGTTGCGACTGCCTTCGCGAGCGACTGTGGATGCGCGACAACGCTACCTCCATTCATCGTGTCAATGTAAGGCAACGCCTTCCACGCAAACATGTCGCCCGCATGCATCGTGCGAAGAGCGGGAAAGACGACGAACGTATCGCCATTCGTGTGTCCGCGGCCAAAATAATATAAGTCGACTTCATCCTTGCCTTTGCCGATGACGGACTTATCTTTGTACGTACGCTTCGGCAGGAACTTGGCCTTTTCTCCTTTGAACTCGTCCATCTTGGCCATGTTCGCCTTGGTGTTCTCGTGGACGACGCTGTCGACCATTGTGCCGAAGAACTCGTTGCTTCCAACGTGATCGCTATGCGTATGGGTGTTGATGATGGTCGTCACCGGCTTATTGGTGACAGTTTTGATGCGCTCCAGAAGAGTCGGGCCCCATCCCGGCAGTTTCGTATCCACGAGCACGACTCCTGCGTCTGTAATGAACACGGCCGTGTTGCCGCCGCTGAACGCGTTCGTGTCAGCCGCGCCTGAGCCGGTGATTACATAAAGATTGTCTTTCACCTTCTCGATTTTCGTCGCGGCCAGAGCTGCGGGTGTCGGACCGGGCGGCGGTCCTTGAACCCCTGCGACGGTCAGAGATAGGATCCCGATCGTAATCAGCGTTCCAAGCACAATACAACGTTTCATTACTGTCCTCCTTTTTGCCAAACAGGTTACCACTGCAACGATTCAGGCAATCAGGTATGTAGTCGCGTGGCTTTAGCCCGCGTTCCCGTTTTGGTGGAAAACGCGGGCTGAAGCCACGCGACTACATACTTGATCAACCGAATTGCGATAAGCTAGTCGCATTGATTAGCCGATAACCCAACGGGATTGGTGCACTCGCCGCCAAGTTTTCCGCTCTCATTAAGGAGGAATCGTTATGAAGCTCTGCCATCAAATTGCGCATTCGGTTCTCACAACGCTTCTTGTCGTGTTCGCTCTGTGTTCTTCCTACCTTCTCTCAAGTCCTCGCGCGGCAGCGGGAACGGGATCGCCATATGCCGGGCTTTGTGGAGCGCGAGTTCCGTGAGTTCCTCGAATGCGGCGTGCTTGCGCGGGGGTCGGTCATCCCACACTAAGTACTACCTTCAGAATTTGCCACAGCGCGTCGAAGTGACGCGCCGGCACCATCCGCTATGCGGCTGCGAGTTGGAAGTAATCCATGCCAACAAAGTCATGCTCACGATTCGCCTGGCTAACGGTTCCACGATGAAAATGCCACGGGCGTGGGCGAATGCTGGTGGAGCAACGGGAGTGGTTGAACCGTTGCGTTGTTCGGTCTTCACGATCGAAGGCGTGCGCGAGCTCATCGATCTGGTGAGTGCTTTGCGGCGGCGCGACTGGCGTCAATCCCCTGAGGTGCCAGAGTGGGTCTCCAGAATCTTCGGTAAGGAGGCCCCATGGGTCGACAACAAACATTACCGCTGGATGATGGTGCTCAGTGCCAGGATGCGCTCTGGTCGCGACTTCCCGAAGAAGACCGCCGAAAGATGGTGGAGATTTTTGCACGATTGCTGGCTCGGACCGTCCACGGAGAAACCGGAAAGGAAGACAGTAAATGACGATTGCAACGATTGATGCGAAGATCCGCGCCGAACATTTGGAGCGCAGAGCGTTCGTTTACATCCGCCAGTCTTCGCCCCAACAACTTCGAGACCATGTCCAGGGAAGACGAAGGCAGTTTCAAATGACGGATTGGGCCGAACACGCCGGGTGGCCCAAAGAACGGATCGTCGTGATTGACGAAGAAGGCAAGACCGCAGCCATCCCCAAAGCGCGGATGGCATTCGGGGATTTGATTACGGCTGTGGGCCGCGGCGATGCGGGAATCGTGATCAGCCTGGAAGTTTCCCGTCTGGCGCGCAACAGTCCCGATTGGCATCATCTGATCTATCTGAGCCGATGGACCGATACGCTGATCACGGATGGAGAAACGGTCTACGATCCCAAGCTGCCGGCGGACCGGATGGTGTTGGGAATTCGCGGACAGGTGGCCATCGTTCCGAGCGGGCTCACCGGACGATGCAATACCGCTGTTCGCAATCGCGCAACCAGATTGGAGGAACGGATTGCCAAACGATCGGAGGCAAGCGCATCGACCAGACCGTCGTCGCGGTGTTTCTAGAGGCGGTTGCACCCGCGGGCTGGAGGCACTCAAGCGGATCGAGGAGCAGTGGCAAGCCGACAACGAGGCGCTCAGGCACGCGTGGGAGCTACAGGTGGAAAAGGCCGAATATGAGGCCAAGAGAGCCGAGAGACAGTTCCAGGCCGTCGAGCCGGAAAACCGGATGGTGGCGCGTGAGCTGGAGCGGAGGTGGAACGACAAGTTGAACGAGTTGGAACGGGTGCGCCAACAAGCGCACTCGGCACAGGGAAAGACGGCTCCGCTGAGCGAAGAGGAAATGACTCGGGCTCGCCAGCTGGCACAGGATTTGGACCAGGTGTGGCACAGCTGCGGTTCGGCATGAGCTGCTGACGCTGCCGTACTACGATGTCTTCGATTGGTTGGAAGCGGAGATACTCTCAGACGGTCGTGTTGTCCTTCAAGGCGAAGTGGTGCGTCCTACAACATCAGATGATGCTGAAAACCGCGTGCGCAGAATCGAAAGCGTTTCCGGAGTAGTTAATGAGATTAAGGTGCTGTCTTTGTCGCCGCGGGATAGCGAACTTCGGATCGCGCTTTATCGGGCCATTTACGACTGGAATTCGCCCCTATTTCGCTATGCCATGCGGGCTATGCCGCCAATCCACATTATTGTTGAAAACGGCCGAGTCACTCTCAAAGGTGCAGTGGCAACCCAGTTGGAGAGTCAATTGGCGTCGAACGCTGCGAATCACGTATCCGGGATTTTCGAAGTCCGCAACGAACTGCGAGTCGATAACTGATCGTGGTCCAGCGGTAATCGTGTGTTCATCGCATTGCCTGCTCGATGTGTGCGGCATCACCGGCCACTTGAGTCGCCCGCTGGATCTCGTCGAGCTATTGGCCTGGAGGCCGCCTGCCGAGTCGATCGACATACAGCCCATGTTCCACCCCGCCTGCGATGTACCTACCCACGAGATCACCTCTCTCATTGATGTTGAAGAAGCATGTGTCGGTCGAGCCCGGGAAGAGATACGTATGAAACGACGCATTTGCAAGCCTCACCCAGGCCCGATTCTGGCCAGGAGGGGCACCTTGGGGTTGGTAATAGCCCGCCAGTTCGCCGGAGCCCGCCATCCATACGCCTCCAGCTGCGGACCCCGTATTCACAGCGTCCGGAACATCGATTGTCTGGAATCCGCCCTTCGAGAGGATATAGCCGTGAAACCTTCCGTCGGTCGTTTGGTAGATGCCGGTGATTTCACCTTGTGGCGTGATCCCTGATGCCTCGGTTTCGGTTGCTCCGGGCGCGTCGATGGTCAGGACAGCCCCGTCTCGGCTCCGGAAGAATCCGTGAACGATCCCGTTGGGGCTTGTATACCTCCCCACGATCTGGCCGCGTGGATCGATGCCGAAGCCACGAGTATCGGTCGCGCCTGGCACGTCGATGCGGATGAACTCAGAGCCGTCCTTCACGAAGGCGTGGGACTTCGTATCATCGCTCTGGTACACGCCAACCATCTGTCCCACTGCATTGATTCCGCGGCACTGCGTA
>QHXA01000789.1:2334-2805 GCA_003222755.1 Acidobacteriota bacterium | reverse complement strand
GTTGAATGGAGAGTATCTCGAGCACAGCACCATCGGCGCACATGACGCTCAGATGGCCCTTTGACATTATGGTCGATCCGGGTTCCGACTGTACGGGCGGTCTGTCACCGCCGATAGTAGTCCTGAGAATTTTGCAAAGTTGTCCGCGAAATTTTGCGACGGTTCCGGGCCAGGGGTTGAAAGCGCGCACCCGGTTGTGAATTTCCCGTGCGGGCCTGCTCCAATTCAAGAAACCATCTTCTTTTTTCAACATGGGCGCGAGCGTTGCCTGCGAGTTGTCCTGCGGTGTTGGCTTGAGCGTCCCGTCTACGATTCCTTGAACAGTTTTAACGATCAACGGCGCCCCCATCCGCGCCAGCCGATCATACACTTCGGGCGCGGCCGCATCGGGCCCAATCGGCATTTCTTCGCAAAGAAATACGGGACCGGTATCCAGACCTTCGTCGAGCAGCATCGTGCAAACGCCGGTTT
>QHXA01000789.1:0-2288 GCA_003222755.1 Acidobacteriota bacterium | reverse complement strand
CGCTCCGCGATATTTCGGCAGAAGCGAACCGTGCACATTGACGCATCCATACTTTGGGGCTTGAAGCAGCCACGCAGGAAGAATTTTTCCGTATGCGACGACGACAATCAGGTCCGGAGCAAGCGCACCGATCAGTTCGCGCGTTTCTTCCGCTTTTAATGATCTGGGTTGATAGACCGGCAGGTGCAGTTCATAGGCGCGCTTCTTTACCGGCGGACCCTGCAACGATTGACCGCGGCCGGCAGGCTTGTCGGGCTGGGTAATAACACCGCTTATGATGTAACCGGTTTCAAAGAGAGCATCGAGCGAAGGCAACGCAAAGGTTGCGCTTCCCATAAAGACGAGCTTTACTCCCACTTGCCTTGGCGGATGAGCTTTTTGATGCGGCGCTTGAACATATCTCGTTTGATGAAGCTGAGGTGATCGAGAAAGAGTTTGCCATCGAGATGGTCGATTTCATGGCAGAAAGCCCGCGCAAGCAAGTCGCTGCCTTCGAGCACAATCTCTTTGCCGTTGAGATCAACGCCCTGGAGAACCACTTTTTTGGGCCGTAAAACGGGTGCGGAAAATCCGGGAATGCTCAGGCAGCCTTCTTCCTCGTATTGCTCGCCTTCGGCAACGACGATTTCAGGATTGAGGATCGTAAAGAGGTAGTCTTTCTTTTCACCGCTCGTCGTATCTGTCACCATGAGTCGCTTCGACACACCCACTTGCGGCGCAGCCAAACCCACGCCAGGCGCCTTGTACATGGTTTCGATCATGTCTTGAACGAGCTTGATCTCGGCGTCTGAAACGTTGGTGATGGGTTCCGCCGGCTGCTCCAAGACCTCGGATCCCCAAAGGACGATCGGGCGAATCATATGATCAATAGTACCATTGCTGATGTTAGGGAAAACGGCCACAAAAAGGCACAAAAGTCACAAAATCTTTTGAGATTCTTGTGCCTTTTTGTGGCTAATACTCCCTCAACTGCTGCAGGTACCCTTCGTAATTCCGCCTGGTCTCTTCGATAGAGTCTCCGCCGAATTTCTCCAGGAACGCACCCGCGAGCACCAGCGCCACCATCGATTCGCCAATCACGCCGGCCGCGGGAACGGTACACGTATCAGAACGCTCGTGCTGTGCCAGAAAAGGTTCTTTCGAGATCATGTCGACGGAGCGCAGCGCTTTTTTGAGTGTGGGAATCGGCTTCAGGTATCCGACTACCCGGACTTCCTCGCCATTGGTGATGCCGCCCTCAATGCCGCCTGCGCGGTTACTCAGGTGGTAGAAGCGGCGCTGCCCGGCCTCGTATGCAATTTCGTCGTGTGCTTGAGAACCGCGGTCGTATGCGACGCGCACACCCTGGCCAATTTCGACCGCCTTAACGGCATTCACGCACATGATGGCCTGGGCCAGCCGGCCGTCCAGGCGCGTGTCCCACCCCGTATGGGAGCCCAGACCCAGCGGCACTCCTCGCGCCACGACTTCGAAAGTGCCTCCGACCGTATCGCCATCTTTTTGCGCTTTTTCGATTTCCCGGACCATATCTTGTGACAAATCGGGAAGAACGCATCGTACAAGCTCGTCGTCGCGAATCGCTTCGAGCTGATCCCATGTCGCCAGGAATCCCGCCGGGACGCGAGCCTTGCCAATGGCGGTAGTATGACTGAGGACTTCAATTCCGAAATATTGGAGGAAAAGCTTCGCCAGCCCGCCGCATGCCACACGTGCAGCCGTCTCTCTGGCGCTGGAGCGCTCGAGAACATTTCGAGCATCGGTGTGGTTGAACTTGAGCGATCCGGCCAGATCCGTGTGGCCTGGGCGAGGCCGCGTGAGGCGGCGTTTCGTCGCGGCGTCACTCGTGACGTCCCGCGCGGACATGATTTCCTCCCAATTCGGCCAGTCGCGATTCTCGATCATCATTGAAATCGGACTGCCGATCGTTTTTCCGTGCCGCACGCCCGAAAGAAAGCGAACCTGATCCTTCTCGATTTTCATTCGGCCGCCACGGCCATAGCCGCCTTGACGCCGTTTCAGCTCGTGATCAATAAATTCGAAATCGATGGGAAGGTGGGCTGGAATGCCCTCCACAAGCGCGATCAACGCGGGCCCGTGAGACTCGCCGGCCGTCCTAAAGCTCAGCATGCGTTGAGTATAGCCGAATTTTCCGCTACGATGGCCACGATGCCTTTATCGCCGAAAGCTGCTGTCAAGGAAGTACAGGATGTCTCCTTCCTGACGGGCAAAGCCTTCGCTTCCATGTTCCGCCGCCCCTTTTATGTACGCGACATCCTTATGCAGATGGA
>QHXA01000793.1:3498-3949 GCA_003222755.1 Acidobacteriota bacterium | reverse complement strand
TCCACCGGCCGTTGACGCCGATCTTGATTTGGTACTCGTCATCGTCTTCCATCTGGATGCGATCGAAGATCACCTCTACTTCTTTGACTCTAGCCGCAAGCGTGCCATCGAAATCGAACCAGCCGAGTGAAAGAATCACGCCATAGCTCGATTTGTCCTTGCCGCGCAGATTGGTAAGCGGAATTTTGACCTTCGCTTGCTTCGGTGGGGCGCCAGGCTCGGCCGGCAGAATAGTAAGAACCGGAGTAACTCCGCCGATATCGCCTTTCGCGTTTACGAACGCCGATGTGTCGAAAGAATGCAGCAGTTTTGATCTCAGCTCCAAGGTGTTCAGCGGGAATGCGGGTGTATGTCCTACTGAATAGGAATTCGATGGCGGATCCAGCGGTGGAAGGTCGATGATGAACTCGTAGTCTCTGGTTCCAAAATCTTCAAAATCCATATAGCCGCC
>QHXA01000793.1:0-3468 GCA_003222755.1 Acidobacteriota bacterium | reverse complement strand
GAACTGAATCGCCGGCGTCCAATGATCTTCATTCTCCTTGAAGCGGAACGCTTCCCGGCGCGCCGTGGCGATGGCCTTGCAGGGATGCAGTTCACTTCGCATCTTTCCCTCGTTTGGGCCGGATAGGGAAAGGCCGCTGGCGTGACCGCAGTCGTAAATCCAGCGGCCCGAGCACCAGAAATATTGACCAGTCATCGGCCAGGCCCAGTCGTTTTTGAAATGCTGGTGAAACATGGGGCCCGGTTCGCGCGTTGTCGCTGGCATGGAATGAAAGGCGCCACAATCCCATTCGCACTCCATCGAGGGCGCATCTACGACGAATTTCGAACCGCTGGGAGGTTGTTCGTTCGAGTCATTGCCGGCGCCCCTTACGAATTCATATCCTCTGGCAGGAACGATGTGAAAGTTCCAGTCGTACCAGATGTGCCACTGTGCGAGTGGGATGTCGGTCTGAGTCTGAAAGCTACGCCACAACACTCCTTCCACTTCCATTTCCCTGTCAGGATGATTCTGAATTCGTTCGCTCTCGCGAAATTTGCTGTATCCATTGGGCGTAAGATCCGTTCGATCCACTGGAACTACAGCCGGATTGCCCCGAACCGCTGTCCTGAAGGCTGTGTTTGTCAGGGCTACTCCGATAAAGCCCACGATCGGGAGAATAAAGTGAGCCACTACGTCGAGAATGACTTCGAGCGTGGCGGGATTGTACTGGTCGGGCGAGTGGCATCCACAACTGAATCCTTTGCCATCCGCGCGTGTTCGCGTTACGGAGAAAACGGGTGAATTTACGCGATGGAATGGCCGGTCTGGATCCACAGGCTTCGAGAAATTCGTCCAATCGGATCCCCATGAGAGATTAAACATGGCGGCTTTCATCTCCATATTCTTCTTCGAGCTTATCCAGCGTCGCGTCGTCCGCGGTACCGCTTTCGTCGAGTTGGTGGTCGTGCTGGAACCTCTTGATCGCCTTCGTTGTATCGCTCGGCTTCGCTGCTGGATTCAGATCCCATCGGGCTAGAGAATTAGGCCCGTAGCCCAGGTTGAACAATCGATCTTTAACCGCCTGATCGCCGCCTGTTACCAACTTCACTAACATTCCGCCATTCAATGTGTATTTCAGGAAACGGGATTCGTCAGGGAATTCGTCGGCATCCTCGGGCTCTTGAACGGGTGGCGGTGGCACGAAATTCTTGTCAGTCTCGAGTTTTCCGTACAGCGCATCCCACGCATCCAGCTTCAGGATCAGCGTGGTCTTGTCATCCAGCGCGGGAATGAACATTTTTCCGTCCTCTCCGGTCTCGCCACGAAAGATCGGCGCGTCCTCTTCGGTCCCGGCGATCACTACGAATCTTTTCTTCACGAGTGGCGTGGGAGGGTGGCCGGGGATCATAATCCGCAGCGGCCAAAGCTTGAGCGCGCCGGGCTCGCACGGCGAATCCAGGGAGATGCCATAGTAGAATCTGCAGGCGAACGTCTCTTCCGGTTCTGCTTTCACCGCCTCTCCCGTGTCCAGGTCTTTCGAGATTTTTCCCAGTTCGCGGCGGGCGTTGGGATAACGTAAGTTGCGCCGGTTGTCTCCATCCGACCAGAAGCGGCTCACGCATCCCTTGCTGCCTTGCTTCCAGGTGGGGCACGGCCACTTGGCGTGGTCGATCCGAGTGCCCGGCTTGAAGAAGAAAACCAGAACTCTTCGATTCACCGCGTTGAAATCATTGCGAGTTTGCAAATTCGATTTGGTCGGATGTTTCTTGAACTCTTTCTCCTCCTGATCTGAAAGCAGGAAGACAGGATTGAACTCGCTGCAGCCCTGATAGTCGCCCTTGCCATCGGCATTTGCCAACCCGGCCAGAAAATCCGTTGCAGTGAGCTTGAGTTCCGGCGCCAGGAACTCCATGTAGAGCGGGATTACCTGCGACGCCGCGCGCGGTGGCGAAGCGTTGCCGGCGTCGATCAATGCATCGCGCATTTTATCTACTGCGTGGAGGGTCTGCCAGTTGTCGCCTCCCGCGGCATCGCTGTACAACGAGTTCCAAACGCGTGCGTTTTTGGTCAGCAGGCCAAACATGGCGCGGGCGCGCCGCCCGCTCAGAGCTTTGTTGTATGCGTCGCCGCCTTCCGGGTCCGCGTGGGCGAAAATCGATATTGGCGCCGGGGCCTGCGTTTGCTTGTCCTTCAGCTTCTTGCGCAGAAGCTTAAACTTCTCGATCGCAGGCTTGAATTGGGGTTTAATGAACGAAGAATCGAAGTCGAAATGGATGTCGGGGATGCCCCAACAACCCACGACGATCCGCTGCTGGCGATAGGTATTGTGTTTCGATGGCTGGTCGCTCGTATTCGGAGCGACCTTGATTGGAGTTTCGATCTGGACAAGCTGTGTAGCGAATACACCCGCCTGCGAAGCAACCGTAGACCTTTTCAAGTTTGTCGCGAGTTTCCGCGTCCATCAGACCAGTGGGTTTCTTGCCTTTGTCCGGGTCCCACCCTTGGTCTCTTTGAAACTCCTCGACGGCCCACTTCAATTGCTTTACGTTAGTCGCGGTAAAGCCCGCAAAATAGCTGAGATTGTAAAGGCGGACCTGCCAGCCCGCAATCTGTTCCTCCGTGGATGGGTTTTCGACTAGCGGATTCAGGTGGCCGATCATCAGGCGAAGCCGCAGATCTGGTTCCGGAAGCCATAGGTTTGCCGTCTGCTCATCAGGCTCCAGTGGATCGCTTGTCATCCCCTCCGCGTCCGCGGCGCCGTCACGATTTTTGCTGCGCACGCTCAAAACGTAGAGCGCGCCTTTGAGCGGTTTGTCATCTACGTCGTGGACGGCGACCTGCAGCATGAGCGTAGGCACGGTCAAGACGAACTTATGTTTCTTATCGGTGGGAACAAAAACATCTTTTGGTTCTAAGTCAGGAATAAACACGACATCCCCGGGGAAAAGAATGTTCGGGTTTTTTCGAAGTTTTTTCAGTTCGGCATTCTGCGGATGTTCCCAAATCGCTTTAAAGCTGCGAAAACCAAACTGGTTTGCAATGCCTGCCAGATGCTCACCCTGTTTTACCGTATGCGTGGTTGACATGGCTCTTCATTTCCAGGAGTCAGTGGGTCCCCGGACTGTTCAAAAGAAGGCGGCTAGCGGAGTAAACGGATAGGGGCTGTTATACTGCACTGACATGGCCTAGGTTCGACGTCTATAGTATCGCAACACGTTCAAGGCTCCGATTCCCACCAATGGAATAAGGAAAAGCAGCAGTTCTAGTGATCCATTCCCGCCGTCAGGGGCGACGCCAAATAGTCGTTCGATGAAGTCCAATCAATGCCTCTCAGTACGAAAGCAGATTCCAACGTGGAATGAATCCAGATTTTTATTACTCAAAAAATCATGCCAATGCTATGCATCTGGACCTGCAAAGACAAGCGATTTTTTGCGCTTAGCAGCGGTCAACGGAGCTGGATTTTGTCCCCACAAAAAAGGAGTG
>QHXA01000788.1 GCA_003222755.1 Acidobacteriota bacterium | reverse complement strand
CGGCTCGTGTCCGGGCGTGGCCGCCAGGTCCTCGAGCAGAGCGGGAAATGCGCGATCGAACCGGTCCGCCGAAACATACAGGTTCGTGGGCCGCGTTTTGTCGTAGATAGAGCTGTGATAGTCCCAGCCGAAATTATCCGTTTCAGAAACGTAGACAAAACGCGTACCTGCATCTGCCTTGATCACATTCCGCGCCAGCAGAAAGTTTTGACCGACAATGCCGCTACCATACCGTTGCTTATCCTGGTCGGAAATCTCAAAGACCTTCGGCCAGCGCTTGTCATTCAAAATCCGGTACGCGTAATCGTAAAACGTCCGGAAGTCATTCGCTTTATCGCCCAACTCGCGCGCCCGGGGCGAAACTTCAGCCATTCTCTGCAGCGCCTGCCAACGGCGTTCGAGGTCGCGCTCCGAAGCGCCATCGTTTGCACCGCCGAAAACGTCGAAGACGACCGCAGGATCCAGATCCAAGCCTGTATAACCCGATTGGGCCAACACGGTCCTGTCTAAGGTTGCAGCTGACGTATGTAGGAAATGTGTCCGAAGGCCGTCGCTGGGAATCCAGCTCCGCGGCAATGACCGAACCGAATGCCGGAATCTCCTTGCCGACCGCCACGTTCAACGCGCGTCCGGTCTGGCAATGGTACTGTCCGTTGAAATGAACCAGCTCGCGCGCTCGCATCGATCGAACGAAACTGATGCGCTCCATCGTTTTCGACGCCATCATCCGGCCGAATAGAGTCTTCGGGAGGTAGAGATCGCCCCACACTTTTTGTGGATTGAGATCCTTTGGCGTCCACTTTGTCTCTTTGTAGTCCCAGCAGTCCATCTGGCTCATGGCGCCGGTCATCTGGATGAAGATGGCGTAACGAGCGGTCCCTAATGGTTTCGTATTGGCCTGTGCAGTGACCTTCAACGGGAAGCTCACGCCGGCCATCATGCCGCCCAGGGCCGCCCCCGCCCATTTCAAAACTTCACGACGGGCGACAACGCTATCGGTGTTCCATTCCATATAAGTACCTCGGGATACGCACAAATCAATAATTCAACAAAAATTCCGGTGTGTTCAGCAGCGCCCACAGAATGTCGGCTGCGCCCTGATTCCGATTCGCTTTCATAATCCGCTGCGCCACTTCCACCTCTTCTGGTGTCGGCGTGCGAGAGATCGCGGTCAGGAACAGTTCTTCGGTGACTTCCGCATCGGATTTACCCGATTTCAGCAACTGCTGCAACAATCCAGCTTCGGGCCGCAATCGATTCGTGACTGCCGGTGAATTCATCATCATCATCGCTTGAACGGCGCTCGCTCGATTCGGCAGTGACGGCGGTGTTTCGCGGCCGCTCTGGAAGAATGCCTGCATCAATGCGCTGATCGCCGTTCCGTCGTTGTATCGGGTCGGCGTTACGCTTGCCAATCTTGAAGCATCATTATTTCTCGCAGACGATCCGCCGCCGCCACGCACTACGGGACTTGCGGTCTGTTTGACGCGCGTCACTGTCTGACCCTTAAGGCTAAACGAAAACGGCTGTTCGGTGACTTGCGCCAATGCGTCCGCCACTTCCGGCCCGGTCAGCACGCGAACAAATCTTCGCGCGTAGTACGGCACGTCGCTCTCTTTCCATTCGCCCGGGAACTGCGTGGACAGTTGATAGGCGCTCGACTTCATGATCGTTTTGAACAGTCGTTGCAGGCTGTAATTGTTCTTTTGGAAGTCCTTCGCCATCGCCTCGAGCAGCCACGGGTTGGTCGGCTGGATCGTCCACGGCGCCGGCGGCGGATTGTCTGGATCGAGCCGCAGCAAATCGAAGCCATCGTAAGGTTCGACAAAAGCGATAACCATCAACTTGCCCCAAACCAGATTCGCAGCTGCGCGGCTGAACTGGATGTGACTCGGCGCGATTCGTGCCAGTTCCTGACGCGGGTTCATTCCCGGGCGCGGTTTCTCGCCGGTCAAGATGAATGCCGGCTCGTAGATGCTCCCTTTCCGCGGGAAACGGCCTTCGGCCATGGTGTAAAACGGCGCGTCATTATCGACCTTGTATCCGGGAGCCAAATCGTCAATGACATCCTGCGCGCTGGAAGGCATCTTCGACCGATCACTCCAGGTCGCGATGTTTCGGGTGTTTCCGAGGAACGCAGCTTGCTGATGGAAATCGCTCCGCTTTTTCGTCGTTAGAAATAGATTGATGGAATCGGTGTGGCCTTTTGCATCGTGACAGGAGAAGCAGTCCATGTTGATGCCAAGAAATACCCGGCCCAAATTGACCGTCGATTCATCGATCCAATCGAGCCGGTTCGCATAGTAGTAATTGTCCTGATGCGTTGCTGTCGTGGCTCGCAGGGCATTATAAAGAGATTGAGAATAGATGGACCACGCCGGGATCATGCTGGCGTTCTTGGTAGCGGAAGCTTCTGCTTGAACCAATAGGCGAAAGAATCGTTCCTCACTTGGAACAGATCGGACCAGAACCACGCCCATTGATCCGCAAAATCGTCGCTTCCGATCAGCGAATCAATCAATTTGTCGCGCTTGTTCGGGTCTTTGTTCGCAACGAAGTCTCGAACTTGAGCGGGCGTCGGCACCAATCCGGTTGCATCCAGGTAAGCGCGGCGAACGAATTCGTAGTCATTGGCGAGCGGCGCGTGCGGAATCTTGTCGCGTTGCATGCGGCCGAAAATGTATTCGTCGATGTAGTTCTTATTCGGAACGTCTTGGGACGTGGCGGAACTCTGCCCCGCAAACGTAGCGGTCAGGCGACTGGCTTCAGCGGCTTTATCAGGTTGCGTGCCAAGTACCCCTTGATGGGCTTTTTCAAAATCATCCGTCGTCGGAGGTGCTTTCTGCTGTGCCGATAATGACAGGACAAAAGAGAAAAGCATTAGCGTCGTGATAAACAACCACCGGGATCTCATTCGGACCCTCCTCGGAATTTCTGGTAAATGTATTTCCTTTTCAGCAGATAAAACTTATTGTTGCAATGTATTTTATGCGCTGACGCGAGTCAATTTTTTTTAAGACGGAGGAGGCACGATGAGTCGGCGGCTTGCTTGGGTCATCATTCTGACATCCGGGGTATTCGCGGCGAGGGCTTCTTTTGCACAGCAGAAGAGGCCCTATAACGAATTAATGAAGGATGTCGCGGCCACATATGCCAGCATCAAAAAGAATCTTGATGCAAACGCCGCGCCAGCGGCCGCCGCAGATGCCGCGAAATTACAAACACTGTTTAAAGATACGGAAGAGTTTTGGGCGCAGTTCAAAACCAAAGACGCGCTCGATGCAGCTAAAGGCGCTCAGGATGCCGCGGTCGCCATTGCGGCCGCGGCAAAAGCAAACAATCTTCAGAAGGCGCAAGCGTCATACAGCGGGGTAGGCAAATTCTGCAATGGATGTCACACGTCGCATCGTGAGCAGATGCCGGACAAAACCTACAAGATCAAACCTTGAATTCTGTAGGGTCGGTCCGCTAAAACCGTTTGCGGCCGCCACCGCCGCCGCGGCCGCCGCCACCGCCTCTGCCGCGGTCGTTGAAATCCCTCTTTACGACTGGGCGTGCTTCGTTGACAGTCAGGCTGCGACCGCCGACCTGGCTTCCGTTGAGCTTCTCGATCGCTTTGTCGGCATCAGCTTCCTCCATGACCACGAATGCAAAACCTTTGGACCTCCCGGTATCGCGGTCGGTGATGAGGTTCACCGACTCCACAGGCCCAAATTGGGAGAATATGCCATTCAGTTCGTCTTCCGTCGTCTGAAACGACAGATTTCCCACATATAGTTTTTTACTCATTGAGATTACCTAGACCTTTTCTTCGTCTTCAGAAAGTTCGTCTTCCTCTTCAGGCACGTCCAGCCATTCCGGACGCGGTTGAGGACCGGCCTGAATGCCGGCCAAATCCGGATCTTCACCTTCGGGCCGGGGCCCCACGTTCGCCTTGCGTTCGCGTCGTTCCAAACGGCGGTTTTGTTTTTCCTTGTTCCTCTCGGCTTGTGCTTTCTCTCGAGCGCGCTTACTTCCCGACGGGCGCGAATTTTTTGCCATCAACACCTCCCTTTATTTCATTGTCTCTCAAAAGCTCGCAAAATGCTTCGTAGCAGAGCGAGGCTAATGGCCGGCGATTTTTCCAAATCAAGGAAAACCAGTGGCGCCGCTGCATTTGTGGAAAGTAGATGCCTCGAAATGCAAGCCGGGCGAAGAACATGACCGTACGTTCACGAAAGGGGCGGTTGCGGATTCGGCGCAAGCCATTGGCGATCGCCTTGGGACTGTAAGCATGAGTCCATGCTTGCCGAATCTCCTCTTCCGCCTGCTCAATAGAGATCTTGTCAGGTGTATACGCCATTCGGAACGGACGAAAGTCGAGCCAGTGTTTCGGTCGTGTCAACCGGTTCAACTTCAGCAGGCGATCGTAGAGCGGCGTTGCGGGATACGGCGTCATCAGGCCATACACGGGCAGGCCGGGCGGCCAAGACTCCATCACTTCCTGCGTGCGCTTGGCCACCCAAAGATAAAAGAAGTAATTGCGTAGATGCCTCGTTGCGCCAGCCGATCGAGTGCGAGCTTATAATCTGCGGGCTTGTTGAAACCTTTGTTAACGGCAGCGAGATTGGCAGCATCCACGGATTCCAGTCCAATGAAAATCCAACGCCCGCCGCTTGCTGCGATCAGATCCAGAAGTTCTTCATCCTTTAGAAGATTAATACTGATCTGTGCCACCCAGGCCAGAGTGGCCTCCTGAGCAATCATATCGCGCAAAAGCGATTTCGTGCGTTTTACATTGATCGCGAAATTGTCGTCGATGAAAAACACGCCCATGTGGCCGTGTTCGGCTCGCGCTCGACGTTTGAGACTGAGCAGTTCATTCACAACGCTCTGATTCGATCGGAAACGAATCGCATCACCAAAGAAACCGGTGACGGTACAGAAATCGCACGCGTAAGGACAACCTCTGCCGGATTCGATTGGCACCAGGTACAGGCTCTCCCATTCGCTGGTGAATCGCCGCAGAACGGTACGCACGGGGCTCGGCACCTTCCGCATCATGTTGAATTGCGTCAGATCGAGCGTCTCCCAGGGAATGAGCGGATAGTCTTCGAGCGACGGCTTTACTTCTTTTCCATTTTCGTTAACCGGCTCGTAGATCTCTTGCAGATGACCAGCTGCAGCATCGGCGACAATCCGCGGCCACGTGTAATCGGCTTCGCCGAGCGCGATCGCATCGGCATGCCTGGGCTCTTCGGTGCGGCCCAGCGGCTCGTCCGGAACTTCCGTCACATGGGGACCGCCAAATACGACTTTCGCACCGGCCGCTCGAATCGCATCCGCCATTCGGTAGGCGCGGGCTGCCATTCGCGTCATCGCGCTGATACCGGCGAGATCGATGTGATTGTCGCGCACGAACTGCGCAATTTCCGCTTCCGTCATCGGTTGCGCATTTCCATCGATCATGAATACTTGGTGTTCCGCTGGAGTAAGCGCTTTAAGCAGGAACATCCAAAGGTGAGGCATGAAATTGCGCGTGACGCCATTGTCGGGACTATAAAGAAGGATGTTCATGGGGCAGTAGTCTACAGGTACATGAGTGTATGACCAACACGAATGAAGCAGTAGAAGTTGATCCTACCGCTAGGCGACCCGTCAGCAGACAGAAAGCGAACGAGAAAAACGTCGTCTCACGACTGCATTCAGGTCAGTTCTTTTTCTCTTCAGCGCGCGCACCACTGAGCGCGTTCGACATGTAGTAATTGCCTTCGTGGCAGGCGTACTCATAAACGCTGTAATCCTTACTGCGCTTCAACGGGAACGACACGGTCCACGGTTTCGTCCATGTCTTCGGATCTTCAACTGTCAGAGAATACCCCAACGTGTTCGCGTCAGTGGGAGTGAACCGTTCAATGACTCGAAGAGCATCGCTTGTGGGGACGTTGCCGACGGGAATGCCGGCCAAAAAATTCGTCGTTTCGACCACGAGCGTGTTTCCTTCCCAATGACCGCGCGAATCTCCCATCCACGTTCGAATTGTTGCAGGAGCGTGCGGCCGGCCATTGACGGGAATAACACGCGCCTCATGAATCATCTCGTTTCGGAACACCACGTATCCCGGACTCTGAACAATCTGGTTGCCCGTATTGTATCCGGAAGGAAGAACGGATCCGACTAAACCGCGCGTGATGCAGCGATCCCAGAGACTCTCGTCTTCCCACGAATCGTGACAGCCACCAGGCGTACTCGCGCAGGCCCGCGCCCTTCTTGCGGCGGCACGGTCGGCTTGCAGCTTCTGCGCTTCGCGTGTCAGAACGGGAAGACGGCCATCCAGGGGATCCATAATCAGCGAAGCTTGCTTGGTTGGCTTTCCACGCTCATCCCAATAATTGGGCGGTCCAATGCGGACTCCGTTCCGGCAGAGATTCGGATCTTCTTCGCAGCTCACAAACCGGCCGCCGCGCGCGATCCTAGGATTAGGGCTGGGAGTTTCCGCTGTATCGATCTCCTTTTGCTCTTCAGCGAACGCTACTTTCTTGGCGAATTCTTCATCGGTCAAGAACGCACGCGTACCCAGACTGCCATCGCGTTCCAAAGGCGTGCCCACCATATCCTGCCCCGGCCACAATCCTTGGATATCCGGATCGCCCCACGGCGTCTTTGGAGGCACCCACGATTTCGTTTGTGCAATAACGAGGAGGGGCGCCAGTGAAAGGAAAAGAGCGACCACCAAAATGATGAATCGGAGAAAGGATTTCATCTGCGGCCCCCTTTAATCCTTCTTCTTGAATTGTCCGTACAATAACTCTTCCGCAAATGGCACGCACTTGAATTCGAGGAGCTGCGCGTTTTTTTCGACGTGACGGTATAGCGTCATGTTGATTTTCCAAGGGCGCGTGAATACGTTGGGATCTTCGA
>QHXA01000787.1:5944-6211 GCA_003222755.1 Acidobacteriota bacterium | reverse complement strand
GCGCTGCTGATGAGCTATGGAATGAATCTGCGATGGGGTGATCCTCTGGGCGCGCTCGTCATGTTTCCGTTCATAGCGCAAAAGGGTATTCAAATTCTGCTCGAGGAAGGCAAACATGAGTACGTGGAAGATTAGCGGCGTTGTGTTGTGTCTGTTTCTCGCGTCGATTATTGCCGCACAGCAACAGCGATCTGCCGTGGTCGTAATTCAAGGGGCGACGGTGATCCCCGGCACAGGAAGGCCGGCCATCCGCAACGCGGCAATCGT
>QHXA01000787.1:4971-5870 GCA_003222755.1 Acidobacteriota bacterium | reverse complement strand
AAGTGGGTTATTCCCGGACTCATCGATGCTCACGTCCACTTTTCGCAATCCGGTGGCCTCTACACGCGGCCGGATATCATCGATCTCCGCTCCCGCCGCCCATATGAGAAAGAAATGGAGTGGATCAAACAGCGCTTGCCGTACACGTTTGAGCGATATCTCGCCTCTGGAATCACCAGCGTTGTGGATTGCGGCGGCCCAATGTGGAATTTTGAAGTTCGGGACTTGGCGGCAAGCACAAAGAAAGCGCCGCGAGTTGCAGTTGCAGGTCCGCTGATCTCGACCTATCTTCCGCCAACAACGGCCACCGATGATCCCGATATTGTGAAGCCGAACTCTCCGGCCCAGGCTCGCGATCTGGTGCGGCGTCAGATCGAGCGCCGGCCGGATCTCATCAAGCTGTGGTGGATTCGCAGGCCTGGTGACAACCTGGATCAGCAGATCGAGATCATGTCCGCTGCAATCGACGAGAGCAAGACTCGCGGAGTTCGCGTTGCTGTCCACGCTACCGAGCTCGATACGGCCAAGGCCGCGGTCCGCGCCGGTGCGGACATCCTGGTACACAGCGTGACGGATCGCCTTGTCGACACCGAGTTCATCAATCTCATGAAGAATCGCGACATCCTCTACATCACCACGCTCTGGGTCGAGGAGGGCTATCGAATGGTTCTCAACCAGCAAGTGGCGCTGAATGACATTGAACAGAAGGCCGGAGATCCGGAAGTCATCGCCACGTGGTCCGATCTCGCCAAGATCCCATCGAACGACATTCCCGGTGGCGTGCCTCACATTCCTCCTCCGCCGAAACAGCCTGTTGCTTACGACAACCTGATGCTGCTGGAGTCTGCGGGCGTGCGTGTCGTTGCGGGAACCGATGCGGGCAACATCGGGACGCTTCA
>QHXA01000787.1:2538-4958 GCA_003222755.1 Acidobacteriota bacterium | reverse complement strand
CGAGCTGATGGCTGCGGCTGGCTTGCGGCCGATGGACATCATCGTGTCCTCGACGAAGAATGCTGCAGCCGTCATGGGCCAGGCGGAGATTGGAACTTTGGAGAGAGGCAAGTACGCAGATCTGGTCATCCTGGACGCCGATCCGCTGGCGGATATCAAAAACACACGAAAAATCTTTAAAGTGATGAAAGCCGGTGAGTTTTTTCAGTAGACTGTGCAGCGTGAAACCTAACCCAACGGAGGGTTTATGATTCAGATCGACAGAAGGCACTTCATCGCGAGCCTCGGCGGCGCAGCAGCCGTGAAGATGATGAGCTCGGAGGCGAAGGCGGAAGCGCTCGAGTCCTACATGATGCAGCAGCTGAATAACGCCCCAGCTGCGAATCAAAACAAAAAATTCCCCAAGGCCGCCGATATCGAGGCGCAGATCGAAACTCGAAGCTATCGCCGAGGCGCCGGTAATCTTTTCTTGAACACCCAACCTAACGGAAAGGTCAAGAAGCTCACACCCATGCCGCCGAAGCCGGCCTTTCTGGACTTCTTCAAATTGCGCATGGAGCAAACTTCAAATCACGTGCTTCAGAGCGCAAATCGTGCCATGAAGACCGGCATGACCGAGGAAATCATTCTGGCATGCCTGCTGCACGACACCGTGCACGCGCTCATCAAGACGGATCACGGCTACTGGGGCGCGCAGCTCTATGCTCCATATGTCCCGGAAAAAGTCGCCTTCGCGATTCGCTATCACCAGGCGCTGCGGTTCTATGAAGACAAGGAAGCCGGTTATGAATATCCCGACCTTTACCGGAACCTGTTCGGTGAAGATTATGTGCCGCTACCGCACATTCAGGCCGATTACAAGATGCTGAAGAGTCACAAGTGGTACATGGAACCAAGACTGGTAACGGTGAATGACTTGTATGCTTTCGAACCCGGCGTGGTCGTGACCATCGATCCTTTTATCGACATCATTGGGAAGCACTTCAAGAATCCGAAGGAAGGCCTTGGCAACGATAACAGCCCCGTTGCCCATATGTGGCGCGCGATCGCGATGCCAGACAATCCCCTGTAAACGCAGGTCCCTTCTCCGCACGCCGGAGCCGTGTCAGGAAATTAGCCGGGGGTTAAGCGAGCGGGAGCGAGCGCAACCCCCGGTTATCTGAAACCAAAACAGCCGCACCCTGGAAAGGGTGCGAGGAGTCCTCGACACCCTTTCAGGGTGCGGATTCCTGAGTTGTCGACGTATTCCAGGGGTACGCAAAAAACGCGTACCCCTGGCTAATTTCCTAGCACCGCTCCGCGGTGCGCTTGCACTCCTCTGCCGTGCGCAAAGTGGAGAAGCCTCAAGGGGGCGACAGGGCGGCCATAGACCGCTTGTACAGTGTGAGAAAAACTGTTGAAAATGAGAATCGTTTTCAACTAGTCTGTACTCACTATGCTGCAAGCATTCATCGTCGTATTTCGCGAAGGTTTCGAATCTTTTCTAATTGTTGGAATCATCCTCGCCTACTTGCGCCGCATCGGCCAATACCAACTCATACCGGCAATGTACTGGGGCGTCGGTGCATCGGTGCTGGGGAGTGCGGGTCTCGGCTACATGTTATCGAAAGGGGTCAACGAAGCATTGTGGGAAGGCCTGTTCGGAGTTGCCACGATTATCCTGGTTGGCTCGCTCGTGATTCACATGTGGAGAGCGGGTGGGCGGATCAAGCGGGACATGGAGACCAAGCTCAGCCGCATTTCCGCCAGATCATCGAAAGGCTGGGCGTTCGCTGGTGTATTTTTCTTTACACTGGTGATGATCACCAAAGAAGGGATGGAAACCGTTCTCATGCTCTTCCAGATCCACGAAGCGCAACTGATAACAGGAGTGGTCCTCGGAGTCATCGGCGCAAGCGCCATCTCCTGGGCATGAGTCAATGTCGGCCACTTAATTAATGTGAAGCGCTTCTTCCAAGTGACTTCGATCTTCCTCCTGCTATTCATGGTCCAGATTGGTATCTATTCATTTCACGAATTCTCGGAAGCGGGAATCCTGCCCAACAGCGCAGTCTTGCACGAGGCGACTGAGCCGTTGTCTCCGACGGGTATTTACGGAAGCTGGTTTTCGCTCATCGCCATCTCGATTTGCGCGCTTTGGCTCGCCGGCGCTTACCTGAGTGATAGTCTAAAGAAAAGAGCTACTGTCAACATCGATCAAGATTCCCGCGCTACCAATCGCATGGCTGTTCGGTAATAAGGTACGAACGTGTCGAAGCTGGTTGAAACTCTTGCCGGCGAACTCGAGCGCCCGCGTGAACTCTCGGTCCGGGTGCTGAATTACATCGGCGGGACGTATGGTGTTGACCAGGATGCCATCGGCGTCTTTCTCGTTAACGAGTTGCCCAAGCTGGAAGACGACGAGATCGACCTCATTCTTT
>QHXA01000787.1:579-2373 GCA_003222755.1 Acidobacteriota bacterium | reverse complement strand
CGAACGGTACGTGCATCGGCTTCGCCTCGAAGGCAGCATCTCCGAATCTTTCTTCAATTTCCTGAATGGAATTCCGACCATCGCTGATAGACCGATGCTCAAGGCCATCGCGCGCCGCGCTGTTTGGGAGAACGAGGGCACTCAACATATCCTGGTCCGCTATCTCACGACGGCAGTCGATCGTGCCACTTACAATCTTGCCGATACCATCGAATTGTTGAACCTGGTGGAAGGCCGCAAGCCTGCCGGAATCGGCGATCTGCTCGCGCGGATTCCCGGTTGGCAAGAGGCATTGCGACAGCAAGTCGACGTCGCATCTGGGTCGAAGCCTTTCTTCAACGAAGACATTCGAATGTTACATGGCGGTGGGCGCGATCAGCGCGGGCAAGATGATGTACGCGTTTCAACAAAGCAACGGGAACTCGAGTTCCTCGGCCGGCTGCAGCGCATACTCATGCCCTGAAGCCATGAAATTGGACTGAGCGCGCCGCGCGCCGGCTAAAGCCCGGCTAAAGCCGCCGCCTACGGAACAACGTCCAGAACTTCCCGGAAGGACCGGATCGCATCGATGTGGGCCTGCGGCGACACAAAGCCAGCGCGCATGGTATCCACGGCGATGTGAGTTGCTCCAAGTTGGCGCCACGCCTGAACCCGTTCGCGCCACTCGTCTCTGTGCATTCCTTGAATGCTGATCCAGGGATCGATGCCGAATGCGTCGCGATTGCGCCCCGCTTGTTGGAGAAAGTTCTCGAGCTGCTCGACCAGCCGCTTTGTCGCGTCATCGGGTTTTCTGCTGGCCGGCATCCAACCATCTCCGAGCTTTGCGGCACGCTTGAGCGCGGGCTCGGCGCCTCCACCAAACCAGATGGGTATTGGACGCTGAATCGGCATGGGATTCAGGCCGGCATTGTCGATGATGTGATCGGTCCCGCGAAACGTCACGAGCGGTTGCGTCCACAGCTCGCGCAGAACTTCGACCTGCTCTTCTACACGACGGCCGCGTGTGTGAAAGTCCTTGCCGAGCGCTTCGTATTCCACGTGGTTCCAACCCAGACCGATGCCGAGCCGCAGACGGCCGCCGGTCAAAACGTCAATTTCAGCGGCCTGCTTCGCCACGAGCACCGTCTGCCGCTGCGGCAGAATGAGTATTCCCGTTGTGAGCTGCAAGCGCGTGGTAACTGCCGCTAGAAATCCGAATAACACCATGGGTTCATGAAATGGATGTTCGTGCGTGTATGGACCCGTAAGCTTGCGCTCGCGGTTGGGATGCGCGCCGAGCACGTGATCATAAATGAGCAGATAGTCGTAGCCGAGACTCTCTGCGGCTTGCGCGTAATCCTTGATGGCGTGAGGATCGTTGCCGAATTCGGTTTGCGGAAAGACAACACCGTGGCGCGTAGGAAGTTGGGTTGTGGTCATTGGGTTTAAATCACGGACGTTTTGCGGTTTTGCGCACGCCGGAGGCGTGCAAGTAAATTAGCCGGGGGTTGCGCTCGCTCCCGCTCGCTTAACCCCCGGCTAATTTCCTGACACGCCTCCGGCGTGCGCAAGATGGACAAACTAGTTCGTAGTTACTGGCAGCGTTCCCTTACCATCGAGCACAAACACCAGCAACTTCGGCCGGACGACTGGACCGGCCGGTGCTGCATTCGGTGCCGGTGCCGCCGCCGCTTGGGGTTGCGCAGCAGTTCCTGCGAGATCGGGAGGCAAAGGCTCCGCACCACGACCGCCGCCTACGCCAGCAGCTGCTGCACCGGCACCGCCACCACCCGGACCTGCACCCGGAGCAAGGCC
>QHXA01000787.1:0-509 GCA_003222755.1 Acidobacteriota bacterium | reverse complement strand
ATACCTCCGCGCAAACCGGTTTGGATTTCGAGCAACTTGTCGCCTTTGTCTGCGCTGTAAGCCATCAGACGTCCATCATTAATCACCTGGAACACCAGATTGCTGGCTGTGGTAACCGTCCCGCCGCCGATACCGCCGCCGCCCGGTGTTCGCCACCGTTCTTTCTGCGTCACCGGATCCCACGCAACGAGCATCCCGCGCTGGCCCTCGGGTGGAGCCGGGCCGATCGCAGGCAGAACTTTCGGCGGGTTCGTCGGCTGCTGCGCCGTTGCGCCCCGGTTCTCGGCTGGGGGCGCGCCGGCAGCGCCGCCGCGATTGCCGCGAAGCAGGCCGGTGTTGGATCGGCCTGGCGTGTACGTAAAGTTTTTATCGACCGTATAGGTGCCGCTACTGGTTGTCGAACTGGGGATGTAAACCAGACCCGTATTCGGGTTGTAGGACATCGGCGACCAGTTGTGCCCCCCGCCGGCGCCGGGCTGAACCGTTACGGTTTCGTCATTGTGATCGTA
>QHXA01000132.1:16077-22898 GCA_003222755.1 Acidobacteriota bacterium | reverse complement strand
TATTTCGCCGTCTCGCTCGCATCTGTGATTTTTATGGAAGCGCGCCACAGTTCATTTGCACTTCCGCGACGATTGCCAATCCCCAGGAACTCGCCGAAAACCTGACGGGTCAGCCATTTCAGTTCATTCGAGACAGTGGCGCCGGTGAAGGGGAGAAACACGTCTTCTTTTACAATCCTCCGGTCGTCAATCAACAGCTCGGCATCCGGCGGTCGTACGTGAAAGAAGCGCAACAGATCGCGTCGGCGTTTCTGAAGCGGAAGGTTCCGGCGATCGTTTTCGCCAACAGCCGTTTGATTACCGAGATTCTGGTTCGTTACTTGAAAGGGGAGTTTCCCAACAACGATATTGTCGGGTATCGCGGAGGCTACTTACCCAATGAACGGCGGCAGATTGAGCGGGGGCTGCGAGAAGGCAGCATTCGCGGTGTCGTTTCGACCAATGCTTTGGAACTAGGGATAGATATTGGCAGTCTCGATGTTTCCGTGCTCGCCGGCTACCCAGGAACGATCGCATCCACCTGGCAGCGCATGGGCCGCGCCGGCCGGCGCAGCGGCATGTCGGTGGCCGTGCTCGTCGCGTCCAGCACGCCGCTCGACCAATTCATCGTAAATCATCCGGAATACTTCCTCAGCCAGCCGCCGGAAATGGGCCTAATCAATCCGGATAATATTCACATCGTCATCAGCCATCTTCAATGCGCGACATTTGAGCTGCCCTTCGGGGCGGACGAGCGATTCGGCGGCCACGACGTCTCGGAGATACTCGATTACTTGCGCGATCGGCATTTCATTCATCGCGCAGGTAGCAAATGGCATTGGACGAGCGATTCTTATCCTGCGGATTCGATCTCTTTGCGAAGCATCAGCTCCGACAATTTCGTCGTCGTCGAAACGACCCACGAGCCGCGCATTATGGGGGAAGTCGACTATACCAGCGCATTTTCCACGCTTCATGAGAAGGCGATCTACCTCCATCAAGGCCAGCAATACTACGTCCATCAACTCGATATTCCTGAACGCCGGGCATATGTGAAGCGCGTGGATTCAGATTACTTCACCGACGCGATCACATATACGAAAGTGAAGATCCTCGAGACCATGGAAACAACGGCCGAACACAATCACGGCGAGGTCCATGTGGCCCACCAGGTGGTCGGATTCAAGAAGGTGAAGTTTTTCACGATGGAGAATGTCGGGTCGGGTGATTTGAATCTGCCGGTGCAGGAGATGCACACGACATCGTACTGGATCACAATTCCGCGCATCGTTTTCGAAGCCCTGCCGTACTCGCCAACGGAGCGATTGAACGGGCTTCATGGCCTCGCCTATGCATTGGCGCATCTTTCTTGTATTTTTTTGATGTGCGATCGACGGGATATCGGTTCGGCGGTCGAGGCCGGTCTCGGGGATGCCACGAACCCGACCTTCCATCCCACAATTTTTATCTATGATCATTTTCCAGGCGGGATCGGGCTGAGCCGTCCACTGTATGAGGTTCGCGAGCAGGTATTGAACGCGACCCGGGAGCTCATCCAATCGTGTTCGTGCGAGGATGGCTGCCCCTCATGTGTTGGGCCAAGGGCGTTGGCGAAGGAAGTCGCACTCAAGATCCTGGACGCTTTACACCATGCCTGATTTCGGCAAAGCGTTACGTGGCCTGACGAAATTTCGCTGCGAGCATGTAGTCGCAGGCTCTAGCCCGCGCCCTTTCTCACTCGCTGAACAGCTACAGTTTCTGAGATCCCGACCGGGAAACGTTCTTCCTCCCGGCGAAGTCCATTCCAATGCGCTGGGGTCGCACTATTACATTGAGGCGGTCTACCCCGAGGATCACTTTCAGGGCAAAGTCCGACTAAGCCGCCTATCCTCATGCGATGTGGAATATCTGATGAGGCTCATGCGTGAGAAGGCGCCCGTTCCTCACCGCGACCGCATTGTGTTCCTCGACACGGAAACCACGGGCGTGCAAGGCGGCACGGGTATATGTCCCTTCCTTGTCGGGATTGGCTACTTCGGCAGCGACGACTTCCACATGGTTCAGTACTTCATTCGCGATTTCGATGAAGAACCTTCCATGCTAATGGCGCTGGCAGAACGCCTCCGACAATTTGAGTTGGTGGTTACCTATAACGGTGCGGCTTTCGATATTCCCTTGCTGGAGACACGGTTCACTCTGGCGCGCCTGGATAATCCATTCGAGTCCATGTCACATTTCGATCTGCTTTTCACGACCAGAAGATTGTGGCGAAACGGGCATGGCAGCTGCCGGCTTGTGGCGCTCGAACGTGAGATGCTTTCCTTCTTACGAGGCGCCGACATTCCGGGCGCCATGATTCCGCGCGCTTATTTTGATTACCTGCAGCGCCGCGCGACGCCTGCACTGCCGTCCGTTTTCACGCACAACGCCCACGACGTCATTTCGCTAGCTGCTCTGACGATCCAACTCGATGAGCCGCTGGATCTATATTCGCTGGCCCGCGTGGTGGAGAACTCGCCCGAATGGCATCGCAGCATCCGGCTGTATGAGATGGCTCTTCGAGGCGGCTTGCCGGAACCGGTTCGCAGGAAGGCCCTGGAGAATCTTGCCGTCACTTGCCGCCGTGCCGGTGAACACGATCGATCACGCGACATCTGCGCCGAGTTGATACGTCATCCGGAATTCAGCATGGTGGGTTACGAAGGCGTCGCCATCTACTACGAACGGGTCGCGCGGGATTTTGAGGCTGCATTGCGCGTGTTGGAGCAAGGCTTGGCGCGGGCGGAGAACGATCGCTGGAAGAGAATGCTGCAGGCGCGATGGCATCGGCTCCAGCAAAAAACGTTATTTAGCCACAAAAAGGCACAAGATTCACAAGAGCCTTCTTGAGCCTTTTGTGCCTCTTTGGGGCTATTTCCTATGGATTTTTCGTGAAAAGCTCCACGACGTAATCTGTAAGGCAATCGTACAGCAGCTTCTGGAACGTCCAGCGGAATTGGGAGCTCTGGATATCCCGCTCACTCAATGTAATCCGGTACTCAGGGGACAGCACGTTCGGCATCTTCGACCGAATCACCATCTCCACAGCATTGCCCTTCTCTCTCGCGTCGAACTCAAAGAACGGATGCTCGTACTGGCGCAGCTCTTCTTTCACGCGCTCGATCGAGCTCATTTCGCCCTGTCCTTCTTGAAGATCATCATCACTATCCAACTGAACAGAGCGAGAGTACCGGCGACCGAGAGAATTGCAATCGTCCACTGAAGGACTCCGAAAAGGCTCTGAAAGAAATCCCCCCAGGTCCAATCTGCGTTCACTTCAAACCGTCTTGTCTTCGGAATAACAGAGATCTTCGATTGGACATTCGGCGCATTTGGGCCGCACCGCGACGCATTTGGCCCGGCCGTGGTGAATGAGCAGATGCGCCAACTGGATCCATTTGTTTCGAGGGAAAAGCTGCATCAAATCCTGTTCGATCTTGTCCGGCCGCTCCTCCTTGGAAAAATCCAAACGCCTGGACAGCCGCTGCACATGTGTGTCAACGACAATTCCTTCGGCCTTACCATACGCCACCCCAAGCACCACATTGGCAGTTTTCCTCGCCACACCGGGCAGCTTCAGAAGCTCTTCCATAGTGTCTGGTACTTTTCCGCTGTACTGTTCCGCGATGATCCTGCAAGAGGCCTTCACGCTTTTGGCTTTGTTTCGGAAGAAGCCGGTCGAGTGGACCAGCGTTTCGAGTTCGGCGGTATCTGCATTGGCGAACGCTTCGGCGGTTTTGTACTTGTTAAATAGCGCCGGCGTGATGCTGTTGACCATCTTGTCCGTGCTTTGCGCGGACAGAATTGTCGCGACGAGGAGCTGAAGGGGATTTTCGTGATCGAGCGCGCACTTCGCGTCCGGATACGCGCCCTCGAGACGCGAAAAGATTTGCTCGGCTCGAAGGTATTTAGTCTTTTTTGCTGCCGGATTTCGAGGTGTTGTCTTTTTTACCGGCTTTTTCGGCGCCGGTTTTGCTGCCGCTACTGCTTTCCTTGCTGCCATTCGAGGAGGTGTCTTTCGTCTCTTTTGTTTCTTTAGATTCCGGTTTTGATTCTTTCCGGGCGTAATCGGTAACGTACCATCCAGTGCCTTTGAATTGAAAACCCGAAGCTGAAATCAGTTTGGTCAACGTGCCGCCGCAGCCTTCATGTTTCTTCAAAGGCTTGTCGGACATTTTCTGAAGGACCTCGATTGTTTTACCGCACTTCTCACATTCGTATTCGTAAATGGGCATAGGCTACATAATACATTATTCAATGTTTCGCGCTATCGCGCTCACGCTTCGCGCTGTTCCAAAATGGGCCAGCCTGTGTCGATTGGAAACAACCCGGTTTCGAGACCGCTACGTGCTTTCAGTGGGTTCTTCTTGGAAGTCCGATTGCCGAGGCTACAGTTCATGAACGCGGACTGTCGGGGCGGTCTATGACCGCCCCGGCGCTCACAGATCGCCCTTACAGCTGGAAAGTTCTCATCATTGAGGACGACAATGCGATGGCCCAAATGTGCGCCAAGCTGATCCGGCGGCGCGGGCACACCGTATTGATCGCGCGGTCGGGTCAGGACGCTTTAGCAGTAGTCCGCGAGCTACGGGACATCGACGTCGTCATCTCCGATGTCCAGATGCCGCAAATGACCGGCGTGCAACTTCTAGCGCGCCTGCACGCCCTTGATGCCACACTTCCGGTGATTTTGATGACCGGATACGCCCATCTTCTGGGTCCTGCCCAGGCGCTTGCGCTTGGCGCTGCGGACTACATCATGAAGCCTTTCGAGCCGGAAACCCTTATCAGTAGCCTGGAGCGGGCATCAAGATCGCGGCACAAGCTTTTGCCCAATTAACCTATACTAATTGAGAATGATTGAAGAGATTCGGTCGATCTTGACCAAGATCGGCGAAGATCCCACACGGGACGGCCTCCAAAATACTCCAAATCGAGTCGATCGCGCGCTGCGGTTTCTGACAAGCGGCTACGGCATGAGCGCAGACCGGCTCTTGAACCGGGCGCTCTTTGATGTCGCTTATGATGAGATGGTCATCGTCCGCGATATCGAGATGTTCAGCCTTTGCGAACATCACCTGCTTCCGTTTTTCGGCAAATGCCATGTCGGATACATCCCGAATGGCCGGGTAATCGGTTTGAGCAAGATCCCCCGCCTCGTGGACATGTACGCGAGACGGCTACAAGTACAGGAACGGCTGACGGTGCAAATTGCCGAAACTATCAACGAGAAGATTCATCCGCGCGGCGTGGCTGTTGTCATCGAAGCACAACACCTGTGCATGATCATGCGCGGCGTGGAAAAACAAAATTCGATCGCAGTAACCAGTTCGATGATCGGCGTTTTCAAAGAGAATCAGAATACTCGGAATGAGTTTCTGAACCTGGTGCGTATCGAGAAATGATTTCTTCCGTGATTTTTGATCTCGACGGAACGCTCACGAAAATTCCGAGCCCGTGGCAGTATGTGCATGAGCAAGTCGGAGTGTGGGAAAGCACGGCATGTCACCATCTGACGGAATGGCTGTCCGGCGAGATCTCATACGAACAGTTTTGCCAACGCGACGCGAGTCTGTGGAATGGTCGCAGCGTCGATGAGATCTATTCATATCTTGATGAGATCGAATGGAACCGCCATGTCCCCACAGTCGTTGAACAGCTTGTAGCGGCGCGCATCCCGTCCGTCATCATCTCTTCGGGGTTCAAATATGTCGCTTCGAAGATCCAGGTGCAGTGCGGCTGGAATCCTCTGTTGATTTACGCAAACGAGCTCGTTGATGGTCCGGCAGTGCGAATCAATGTTTCCGGTGATTTCCAGAGCCCCATTTCCAAGAAAGCACTGGCCGAGCGGGCGCTGGCGTCGGTTGCATCCACGATGGCCGGCAGCCTCGTGGTATCCGACACAACGTGCGACCTCGAGCAACTCAGCGACTGCGGCTACAAGCTGCATGTCGTCGAAGAAGATGATCTGCTCCGCGTGACAGATTTTCTATGAGTGACGATCTCAAGAAGCAAGCCGCGCTGGCAGCGCTCGAGGAGATCCGCGACGGCATGATTGTTGGTTTGGGTAGCGGCTCCACGGCCGCAATCTTTATTCGCGAGTTGGGTAAAGCCGGATTGAAAGTCCTGGGTGTTCCCAGTTCGCAGGAATCGGCTCGTATCGCTGAAGAAGTTGGCGTGTCACTGACCACATTCAAGGATCATCCACAGCTTGATATAACGATCCATGGCGCGGATGAAGTCTCACCTCAGCTGGACCTGATCAAAGGTCGCGGTGGCGCGCTCGTGCGAGAGAAGATCGTGGCGCACGCGTCCAAACGGGTCGTCATCATTGTGGATGAAAGCAAGCTCGTGGACCGGCTTGGCAGTAGGACCGCTATTCCCGTAGAAGTCATTCCTCTTGCGGCGCCGCGTGTTCTGATTCAACTCGGCAACGCGCGTGTACGAGAGCGGAACGGGCAGCTGTTCGTTTCCGACAATGGCAACGCACTTCTCGACTGGAATCATGGCGCGATCGAGGATACTGCCGGTCTCGAGAAACAACTGAAAGCGATGACGGGCGTTGTGGATTCCGGCATCTTTGCGGGTGTCGCGAGCTGCGTCATTGTGGCCGGCAGCGCAGGAGTCCGCAAGTTGTATCGATCCAGCATGTAGTCGCGCGACTTCAGCCCGCGTTCCGATTTGCGACAGCCGAACGCGGGCTGAAGCCGCGCGACTACATGCTTGAGTCCTACGTTACCTGGCTTCCGCAGGCTCGACGATGGCCTGCATCACGGCCGTCTCAAAATCCGCGCGAGCTTCAT
>QHXA01000132.1:415-16066 GCA_003222755.1 Acidobacteriota bacterium | reverse complement strand
TAGCGACAACTTTCTCCTTCGGATCCACCCAGAAGTGCGTGCCGTAAGCGCCGCTCCATCCGAAGCTGCCGGCGGAGAGCGCGGTTCCTCGCTGGATCGGGTCCGTCACCACACGCACACTCAATCCGAAACTCTCGCCGCGAGCGCGGCCGGGCAGTGTGTCTGGGATGAACGCCGAGCGCATCAACTCGACCGTTCTCGGGCTCAGCAGTCTTTTTCCATTGAGCTGGCCGCCGTTGAGCAGCATCTGTCCAAACTGCAAATAGTCTTCAGCAGTGGTGAAGAGCCCGCCGCCGCCTGAAAAGAAGGCGCCATTCATGAAATTCGGGTTGTTCTGTTTCACAAGGCCGTTAGCGGTTTTTGAATACAGCGTTGCGATGCGCGAGTTGTAGGAATCCGGCGGATAGAAGAACGTGTCCTTCATGCCTAGAGGGCCAAAGATCCTCTGCGCCGCAAACTGATCGAATTTCATTCCTGAAGCTCCTTCTACTACGAGCACCAGCGTGTCGAAGCCCGCTTGAGCGCTGTACGCCCAGCGCGTGCCGGGTTGAAATTCCAATGGCACTTGACCGAGGCGCGGAATGTAGTCCGCATTCGATTCTTTTCCTTTCAATGCCACCTTTGCATTTTCGCTATTACTGATCGGGCCGCTGACGAGACCCGAAGTGTGCGTAAGCAGATCCTTGATGGTGATTTCGCGTTCTGCCGGAACCGTGTAGAAGCGCGGCGGAGCGCCGCGTTGTCCAGCAGGAGCAGGCGGCGGTTGGGTGCCTTGGAGGACACCGACTTTGAGATCCTTGAATTCGGGAATGAATTTCGAAACTGGATCATTCAGCTTGACCTTGCCGTCTTCAACCAGCATCAAGACGGCGACACCGACGACTGGCTTCGTCATGGACATGATGCGAAACATCGCGTCGCTCGCCATTGCTTTCTTCGTCTCTAGATCCATGAAGCCTTGCGCTTCCAGGTGCGCAATCCGGCCGTTTCGCGCAACGAGCGTCACAGCGCCGGAAAAATCTCCAGCATCAATGTGCCGCTGCATCAAATCATGAATTCGCTGCAGCCGCTGCGACGAGATGCCAACGTCGTCCGGTTTTGCGCGCGGGGTTTCCGCGGCAGATGTGGAAATGACAACGCTCGAGAGAAGAAGGAGCATCGCTGTCAATTTCGCGCTCAAACGCATACTGTTCTCCTTGTATTGTCGCAGTGTCACCGTAAGCGGGCACTGCGGATCATTTGCTCAAAAACCGATTGGTATATTGGAAACTCATCTGCGGGTGCGACGAACACCATGTAAAACAAGCTTTGGTAGTAGAGGCGCGTCACCACCCAAGTCACTTCAGGTTCGCTGCTCGCGTCGGGATTTCCGATCAGTACGGTGCGTAGGCCTGGTTCATCGCTGACCAGTGTTTGTGTTTGGGCGCCCGGGACAACCCGAAGAGAAGGATTCCGTTGGCGCAGATAGACAATCAGACGGTTGGTGGCCTGCTCCAGCGTGAGTGATTTATCCGGGACGGAGATATCGAATAAATCGAACATGACGCCGTGATTCAGATTGTCGCCGTTGCGTGAAGACTGAACGCCGTCGGCGGGCGCGATGATTGCGCCATGGGGGGCACCGGTCCGCGTTATCTGCCAGCCGGTTGGATATCCAAGGCGGTAATAGTCCATTGGATCTGTGAAGACATTCGGCAGAACGGCCGTGGAAAGATCAGAGCCCTCGTCCCGCTGCCGGGGACGAGTCGGAGCCGCGTCCACGGAGGTGATAGGCAGCTTCAAAAGCGCCGACCGGAATGTGCGGAATTCTGTGTCTGCGCGCGACTGACGTGTTAGCAACGTTGCGAGTTGCTCGATTCTTTCCGCAATTTCCGGTGTCATCGTTTGCGATTGAGGGTGATTGAACACGAACGCAGGCGCTCGCGAAACGTCACCGGTCTGGATTTCGCCTATCTTCTCCAGCAGCGTTCGAAACGCATTCGGATCGTATTGCGCTTCGGCTAGCAACCGCACCGCCATCAGACCCGCTTCGAGTTCCTGATCTCTGCTATAGCGCAGAAATGGAGCATCCATTCCAACTGCAATTCCGAGCTTCGTGATTTCATCTCTCCACACCTGCGATGCCGGCAGTCCTGCAGCGATCGCAATTGGAGCTTGCACCAGAAGCTGCCGCGACAACTGCGCCGTCCCATGCCGCGAGGCGACATGGCTCACTTCGTGGGCCAGGATTGCCGCAATTTCGTCCTCCGTCGAAGCGATTTCGAGTAGCCCGCGATGGATGTAAATCGCGCCGCCCGGAAACCCGGCCGAGTTGATGTCCTTCGAATTGATAATTCGAAATCGGTAGTTGAGCGCCGGCAGCGTTCGATTCTGCGCAACACGCCGTCCGATTCCGTTGACATAGCGGTGCGGGACAGTTGCATTTGCGACGAGAGAAAGCGATTGCTCGGCTTCGGTTGCCGACTCTGATCCGATCTCAATATCTTGTTTGAGAGAAAAGAAATTAATGCTCTGCCCAGCTGCCAGCAGGAACAGCAGTCCAAAGACGATGTTCACCATGGACAGATATTCTATGGAATTTCTTCAATGAGGAGAAACTTTGACGCTGCCCTTGTTCTCAAATGTAAATTTGAATTGGTCCTGGTCCATGGTCCATAAGAAATGTAATTGCACATGAAACAACTACATTCGTCATGGATCATGGGCCAGGACCATGGACCATCTGACATCTACATTCGGATGCCGGTCCTACGATTTCGCGGACACAACCCTCAGGCCAAGACCGGCGGCCAGACAGAGGGCGCCGATCATCGCGAGCAACGGTAGCTCACCCGCAGTCCGCGGCAGTTCCCGATTCTCTTCCGTCACTGGCTGCCGTTCCGTCGTTGCGGGGACTTCAGACGGCTTCTGTTGCTGAACTTCAGATTCGGTCTTCGAAATGCTTGATGTGTTCTCGGTGTTCTGAGCAATTTCACCTTGACCGGACTTATCGAGATTCTGCTGTTCGACTTGCTGCTCCTGATCCACGGGCGGCGGCGCAGCTTCAGCCACACTCGGCTTTTCCTCGAATACCGCTGTGTTTTCCGATTTCGTCACGTTCGCAGCGCTCTCGGTTACAGCCGTCTGCGTTGTGCCGATCGGCCCAATTGATTCGACTGTGATGCTACTTAGCCGATGAAGATTGGTATTATCCGCGGCAAGCACGGGTTCTCGCGCGTGCTTTGCGATTTCGAGCGCCTGCTGTTTGGGATAAACGAACTCCAATCCACGAAGCCGGCCGGGATAAAACCATTCCTTGATCGGCAGCGGGAATCCGGGCTGCGTTTCAATAAATGTGAATACTGTCTTATCCGCCGGCTCGAGACGTTCATCCGAAATAGCCATGAACATCGTCAGCATGTGGGTCTGACTTTCGTTATAAAGCTGAACTACGTTGCGCGTGCTTGGCGAATCGTAGAGCCGGATAACGTAAGGTGTATTCGGTTGGAGAACCATGCCCGGGACCTCAAACGGGTGGTTCACCGTAAACCGCGTCGCTAAATTCCACTCATCACCTTGAGTGGTCGGCGGCGCAAGGAAGACTACTGCCAGTATGAAGCAGCCGGTGATAATCGCTGCCTTGTTAAAAGAATGCATAGTACAGACCTCCAATTTTGGTAGGAACCCCTACGGAAGTGTGTGCAGATCATGCACCGCTATGCGGGCAGGCAGCCTAAGTGTCCCGTCTGTCGTGAGTTTGCGGCGATGCCCGTCCGTCGGTCAGTGGCAGGACGATAAGTAACCGGGGAAGTTTTGCCGCGTGCGAAACTGGAGGGCGGTCTCTATGACCGCCCCTACAGTTTTCCGCGGTCCGTGCTGTGTTATCCTGTTGCCTCTTTATGGCCGATCGAAAACTCAAACACCGAAGCTGGGCAGTTACCGAAGGTCCTGAGCGCGCGCCGCACCGCTCGATGTTTCGCGCGATGGGACTGAACGATGAAGACCTGAGCCGGCCGATGATTGGTGTGGCCAGTTCATGGAACGAAGTTACTCCTTGCAACATTCATCTGAACCGGCTGGCATCGATAGTCAAGGAAGGCGTGCGCGCCGCATCGGGGACACCCATCGAGTTTTGCACGATCGCTGTGAGTGACGCGATCTCCATGGGTCATGAAGGCATGAAGGGATCTCTCGTGAGCCGCGAAGTGATTGCCGATTCCGTTGAGCTTGTCACGTTCGCCGAGCGTTTTGACGGGCTCGTCGCGATCGCCGGATGCGACAAGAGTCTCCCCGGGATGCTCATGGGTCTGGCTCGTTTGAATCTTCCCTCCGTGTTCTTGTATGGCGGCACGATCATGCCCGGTCATTTCGCGGATCGGGATGTGACCATTCAAGACGTGTTCGAGGCGGTAGGCGCCTATGCGCAAAAGAAGATGACCGCCGAAGCGTTGAGGCAGCTCGAGAGAATGGCGTGTCCCGGCCCGGGTTCGTGCGCCGGTATGTACACGGCAAACACCATGGCTTCCGCTATCGAGGCCCTGGGCATGTCCGTTCCAGGCAGCGCGAATATACCAGCAATGGCGGAAGCGCGCACTGAGGTTTGCATCAACTCCGGCAAGGCCGCGATGAATCTTTTGGAGAAAGGCATCACGCCGCGTCAGATTCTTACACGCGAAGCTTTCGAGAACGCGATCACCGTCGTGGTCGCGACCGGCGGTTCCACGAATGCCGTGCTGCATCTGCTCGCGATTGCGCACGAGGCGGGCATTCCGCTAACGATCGACGATTTCAATCGGATTACTGATCGCACGCCGCATATCGTTGATTTGCGGCCGGGCGGGACGTATGTGATGGTGGATCTCGATCGCGTTGGCGGTGTCCCCCGCGTGATGAAAGTGTTGCTGGATGCCGGCCTTCTCCACGGAGATGCGATTACCGTCACCGGAAAAACAGTGAAGGAAAATCTCAACGCTGTTCCGCCCGGAAACGAGCAAGACGTGATTCGCCCGATTTCAAAGCCGATTAGCCCGACCGGCACCATCCGCATCCTGAAAGGCAACCTCGCTCCCGAGGGCGGCGTCGTGAAGGTGGCCGGCGTGCGGAATCTCCGGCTCGAGGGACCCGCGCGTGTTTTCGAATGCGAAGAAGACGCCATGAAGGCGATTCTTGAAACCCAAATCAAACCCGGCGATATCGTTGTCATCCGCTACGAAGGCCCGCGCGGCGGTCCCGGTATGCGCGAGATGCTTGCCGTTACCGGTGCGCTCCATGGTGAGGGTCTTGGCGATCAGGTCGGTCTGATGACGGATGGCCGCTTCTCCGGCGCAACGCATGGGTTGATGGTCGGCCACGTCGCTCCCGAAGCCGCTGTCGGCGGCCCGATTGCCGCTGTCCAGAATGGAGACATGATTTTGATTGATGCCCAAGAACGCCGGCTGGAGCTAAAGGTTCCGGATGATGAGATCAAACGGCGGTTGAGTTCCTGGAAGGCGCCCGAGCCGCGTTATAAAACGGGAGTGCTGGGCAGATATGCGCGCCTGGTGTCGAGCGCGTCGAGAGGGGCCGTGCTCCAATGAATGAACATTGAACAAGCTTTGTCAATGTTCAATGTTCATTCTCAAATTCTTACAAACACATCCCCCTCCCGCACCTCGCACTCCCACACCTTTGCGCGTTCACGCTCGCGCCGGCAGGTCCCATCCTCCAGCCTGACGTGCCAGCCATGCCAGCTACAGATCACCTCGCCCATTTGCATGACGCCCTCGCTCAGCGGAAAGCCCAGATGTGGACAGAGATCCTCTATAGCGTAGACGCGATCGTTCCACCGGAACAAAGCGATGTCCAGTCCCTCGGCTTTAACCGCATGCCCGATGCCTTCGCTCGGCAACTCCGACAAGCTTGCCACGCGAACCCACTTGTCAGTCACACGTCCTCCCGGCATTCTTAAGTAAGGCCCAATGTTATACTTTGAGGTCATTTTTGTCGGAAAGGGAGTTCACTGAGTGAAGCTGGACACCAAAAGCCGGATCGCAAAGCGGATGCAAGGCGTCAGAGGTGAGGCCGCATTTGAAATGCTCGGTCGCGCCAATGAGTTAGAGCGGCAGGGCCGTAGCATCATTCACTTGGAAATCGGGGAGCCGGATTTCGATACTCCAGAACCGGTCATCCGTGCCGGCGTCGAATGGTTGAGAAAGGGTGCAACTCACTATTCCCCGGTTCCCGGCGTATGGGATCTACGGGTCGTAATCGCGCGGCATCTTTCTTCGCGGCATCCTCAACAGATCGATCCGCGCAATGTCATCGTAACCCCCGGTGCGAAGATGATGATCTTCTCCATGATCCACTCGGTCGTGGACCCCGGCGATGAGGTGATTTGCCCTGAGCCTGCATATCCGGCTTACGAGGCTGCTATTCGCATGGCTGGTGGAACGCCCGTGCCTCTGAAGCTGGAGGAAGCGAAGAGCTCGCTCGCGTCATCACGCCACAAACAAAAATGATTGTTATCAATTCGCCGCAAAACCCGACTGGTGGCGTATTGACGTTGGATGATCTGCGAAAGATTGGCGAACTGGCCCGCAAGCACGACCTCTTGATTCTTTCCGACGAGATCTATTCGGAGATTTACTATGCCGATCGGCCGGCCAGCATCCTCGATGTGCCGAATATTCTCGATCGCGTTTTGTTTGTGAATGGCTTCTCGAAAATTTATGCGATGACCGGCTGGCGCCTGGGTTACGGCGTCGTTCCTGAAGACACGTTTCCTACGATCGAGCTCTTCGTGAACAACAGCGTTTCCAGTGCAGCCACATTTACCCAGCGCGCTGCTCTCGAAGCCTTCACACCGGAAACGGAAAAAGCGACCGAACGAATGGTTGCCGAATTCCGGAAGCGGCGGGATGTGTTCGCGGATGGTCTGAATAGTATTCCGGGCATCCATTGTTTGAAGCCGCTCGGCGCGTTTTATCTTTTTCCTAATCTTAGCGAGGCTGGTCTTTCTAGTGACGAATTCGCGAATCGTCTCCTGAGCGAGGCCGGCGTTGCGGCTCTGCCGGGTACGGCATTCGGCGATTATGGAGAAGGTTATCTGCGGTTATCCTTTGCGAACTCTCTTGCCGATATTCAAGCTGCGCTGGAAAGGATTCGGAATTTCGTAAGCCAGGTTTGAGGCACCGCTCCGCGGTGCGAAATATCCAGCTGCGTATGCCCAACTTAAAAGTTCTCTTGCTCGACGGCATTGACCCTGCCGGAATCGCCATCATCAATCGTTCAAACTCGATTGAGCCAATCGTCCACGACAAGATTTCACGCGAAAAACTGTTGAGCATCATCGGAGAGGCCGACGGCATTGTGGTCCGTAGCAGCACGACGGTGGACCGCGAACTGATGCAGAAGGCGACGCGGCTGAAAGTTATCGGACGCGCTGGTGTCGGTGTCGACAACGTCGATATCGATGCTGCCACCGAGCACGGAATTCTCGTCATGAATTCGCCCGGCGGCTCCACCACAACGACTGCAGAACACACAATCGCTATGCTTTTCTCGCTCGCCCGCAACATTCCGCAAGCGTACATTGCCCTGAAGCATCGGCAGTGGGAAAGGAACAAATTCAAAGGCGTGGAACTCGCTGGCAAAACACTTGGCGTGATCGGTCTCGGCCGGATCGGCAGCGAGGTCGCGCGCAAGTGTCAGGCGATGGGCATGAAGGTTGTGGCATTCGATCCATACATCAATCCCGATGCGCATCTGTCGAGCGGCCTCGAATTAGTGCACATTGATGACGTCTTCGAGCAAGCGGACTTCATCACCGTTCACGTGCCACTCACTGATGCCACTCGCAATCTCATCAACAAGGACACGATCGCACGGATGAAAGATGGCGTGCGACTGGTGAATTGCGCTCGAGGCGGCATTATTGGCGAACGCGATCTCTATGATGCGGTGAAGAGCGGAAAAGTGGCAGGCGCCGCATTCGACGTATTTGAAATCGAGCCGAATACCGAATCCCCGCTTTTCGAGTTGGATAATTTCATTGCGACGCCGCATCTCGGCGCCTCCACTGTAGAAGCGCAGCGAAGGGTTTCCGAAGACATTTGCCGGCAGGTTTCTGAATACCTGCTCAAGAATACCGTCGATGGCGCGCTGAATTTTCCGCGCCTGGAAGCCGGTGCTGTGGAGCGGTACCAGCACTTTGTGGATCTGGCGGCGCGTCTGGCGACCTTTGTGGCTCAGATTTGTGAAGGACGGATGCAAACGGTCTCCATCCGGTACTCGGGTGAGGTTTGCGACGTGAACCTGAACTACCTGACGTCCGTCATCGTCCGCAGCCTGCTCATGCCGGTCCTGCGCGAGGGTGTAAACCTGGTCAATGCGATGCACGTCGCAAAACAGCGCGGGATCAGGGTTCAAGAAACGCGTGTTCCGGCGCCTGAGAATTTTACAAACCTTATCGTCATCGAACTGAAGACCGACGTAGAATCTCACCGGGTGTCGGGAACTGTTTTCACGGACAAGCTACCGCGCATCGTCAACATCGATGGCTACCCTCTGGAAGTCGTGCCCCGCGGCAACATGATCTTCTTCACGAACAACGACAAGCCCGGAGTCATCGGTGCGATCGGAACCGTTCTCGGCAAATGCAGCGTCAACATCGCCGGAATGCATTTGGGTCGCGAGCATGAAGGCGGAAAAGCGCTGGCGCTGCTGCTGGTGGATAATGCGGTCGGTAAAGATGTCATCGAACAATTCCGGCAAATCCCGAATATCTTGTCTGCCAAGATCGTTCATGTCTGAGCGGGGAAACGGACGTCGTTTGGTGCGAAACGTCCTAAATTGTCTTCTATTTTTATCGGTATTCCCCTGCCTCCTTCTTGCCGCCACGCCCGTGCTCACCGGGCGTGTAGCTGATTCGGCCGGCAAGCCGATATCGCGAGCCAGCGTGCGCGTTCAGACGGAGGACGGCCGAACCGTAGACCTCCTCACCGACAGCCGCGGCGCGTTTCGGGTCGAGATCAGCGGCAAAGTGCACCTGGAGATTCGGCGTGCGGGATATCGAACCGTTCGGTCCTCAACAGTGTCGCTGTCCGGCAGCTCGGATGACATCTATCAGACCGAAGATATCCGGCTGCTGCCGGGTAATCCTGATGCCACGGAACTCGTTGTGTTGCAGCTCGAGGAGGTCGCCAGTCCTGAAACGCGTGAAGATCCGACAGCACGCGAGGGCTTGCCTAAATCGGATCGCCTGTTTGGCCTCCGCGGTGGCGTAAACGTGACCAACATTCGTGAAGGCTCCGGCCAGCAGTGGCTCGCCGCATCCGGCAGCGTCTTCACGAGTTCGTCGATGTCTACATCGGTCGCCGCCACATCCGACTTTTCAGCCGAGCTTGGTGACACCCGAACTAACAACGATGCGCTCCCCGCCGGCGAGGCAACTTTTCACGGGAACGTCCACTATTTCCATCGAAACGACGTACTGAACGCGAAGAACTTCTTCGATCCCGCCGACGCCCCGATTCCGCCATTCAAGTACCACTTCTTTGGCGGCAACGCCGGCGGCATGATTCGCGATAAGACATATTTTTATTCGGAATATTGGGGCCTTCGCATCCGGCAATCGATCACTCGGGCTGCCAGGGTTCCCGATCCCGTCCTTCTTACCGGTGACTTCTCTTCGATTCAGGATCCAATCATCGATCCCGATACCGGATTTCCTTTCCCGGACAACCGTATTCCGGTTAGCCGCATGAGCCCGCAGGGCCTGGCTTTCGCCCGGTTGTATCCGCTGCCCAACGTGCCGGGCGGTATGGTTCAGAACTATCGTGCAGTCGGGGAACTTGAAACGGCCGCCGACGCATTTGGTTTCCGGTTCGACCGTCGAGTCACCTCGACTGACGAAACATTTCTCGAATATCAATTTAGTCGCGATACGACGGATGATCCACTCAACCTGCTCAGCGGGATTACGAACCTTCCGTCGTTCGGCGTTCACGATGCGCTTCAAACGCATACACTGCGGCTGAACAATACGCATGTGTTCTCGCCGGCGCTGATTCATCAATTCCGGTTTTCGGCCGGTTACCTCAAGCAGCCTCGAACGATCCTCGGCGATCAAGAGAGCGCATTGCCCGCGATTCTGATGACCAGTTTTTCGAACCTCGGTCATGCGACGAACCTTCCGCAAGGACGGAGGAATCGAAGTTTCGAGGTGCTGAACGATCTGTCATGGCAGCACTCCTCCTCAGTCACGAAATTCGGAGGAGTTGTCCGATACCTGCCATTCCATGCCTTTCTGGACCTGTATAGCCGCGGGCAATATCAGTTCACCGGCGGAGTCTTTTCCGGAAATGCCCTGGCGAACTTGCTGTTGGGATTACCAACAAATGCCCTCCGCCTGACTGGGGACACCACGCGGAATTTTCGGACGTGGACCGGCAGCTTCTACATGCAGCACGAGTGGCGCCCTCGGGCCAACGTGTCCGTCAATGCGGGTTTACGGTATGACTACCAGACGCCATTTCACGAAGCGAACGACCTGGTTTCAAATTTCAACGCAGCAACGCGGCAGCTGGTCATATCGCCGACGTCGCTGTATGAAGCCGACGCTGGCAACTTCGGTCCCCGCGCGGGAGTTGCCTGGCAGCCGTTCCGTAACATCGTTGTGCGCGGGGGCTATGGCATCTTTTATGACACGCTTGCCGTAGGTGACAGCCTGTTCCTGCTTGGACTCAACCCGCCGTTCGTCCATTTCGACGTGAAGAACAACGGGCCTGTGTTGCCCCAGTTTGACCTGGCAACAGCGTTCCAGGACGGTGCTTCATCCGTGCAACCGAGTATCTTCTCGACTTCGCGAGAATTGCCCAACCCGTCGCTGCAGCAATGGAGCGCCTCACTCGAATACCCCGTCCCTCAGTTGTTCCTGGTGAGCGTTTCATACTTCGGGCAGAAGGGAAGCCGGCTGCGCCGCCAATTGAATCTGAATCAGCCGAGCGCTGGTCAACCAGGATCGCTTGATGAGCGGCGCCCGTTTGCAGAGTACAAAAATATCTTCCAGTTCGAGACGAGCGCGTCTTCCATAGCGCACGCGGCAGAAGTCCGGATCGACCGCCGGTTCCGCTCGGGGTTGGGATTCGCCGGTTCGTATCGCTTTTCCAGGTCGATTGATGATGCCACGTTGATCAGCATCCTGCCGCAGGACTCACATAACCTTCCTGCCGAGCGCGGACTGTCCGACTTTCATATGAAACACCGGATGGTCTTCTCGGGCACATACAACCTGCCGGGGAAGCGGTACGCTTTGATCAAAGGTTGGCAGTTGCACGTCATCGGGACCGTCCAGTCAGGAACCCCGCTTTCGGCGATCGTCAGCGCAGATGTCTCAGGCACCGGCAGTCCCATCGTGAACCGGCCCGATCTGGTGGGAAATCCCAACATCTCGAACCCGACACCGTCACGGTTTTTCGAGCCGGCGGCGTTTCAAATCCCGGAATCCGGCACATTCGGCAACAGTGGCCGGAACGTCATCATCGGTCCAGGGCTTAGAAACATCGATGCCGCTCTGGTCCGGAGCTTAAGATGGTCGGATGCGGCCCGAGTCCAGATTCGAGCCGATTTTTATAACGTGCTGAATCACCCGAATTTCGTAGCTCCGCCCACCATGCAGAATTTTGCGGATTCTTCGGATTTTGGGGCGTTATTCGTTGCGCGGTCACCACGAATCGTGCAACTTGGATTAAAATTTCTCTGGTGAAAAATTTCTTAATTATTCCGTTAGTTTTATTGCTTTCGGCTCAAAAGCCCGTAAAGAAGCCGGACGTGCATCCGGATTTTCAATTTGGCTCCTACCCATGGTCGCGCATGGCAGAAGCAATCATGAAGGAGGATCTCGCGCGTGAAATCGTGGTTGCTTATGCGCAAGGATGGTCTGCAGACAAAATTGCGAAAATGCTGAAAGTATCGCCAGGCGACGTTTCGAAGACTTCGGACAAGCTCGAAGATGAACGCCTCGCTGGGCGTCGCGACGACGACGATACGACGCCCTTTATGCCCATCGTACGCGAGCGGGACTTCGATCGCTTGAAGGACCCGCTTCACCGCCACACGCAGGAATTCACGAAGCTGATCGTCGATAACTGGAAGGATATTGAATCGATGGTCAATTCGCTCGAGGGCGCGAAAGGCATTTCGAAAGGCCGCGTGATGTACGAGACCGTCGTTTCCGGAATTCTTCTTGGCGGCCTGATGGATGCGTTCTATGAAGACAAGACCCTTATGCCGCCGCCGCCGCGGCGCGGCAAGTCCGACCGGTATTTTGCATGGCTGGTCGAGAGCAATCCCGAAGCGGCAGGAAAGCTGCGGCGCGAGCTACGCGAGTCCGCCGGCTATCGCATCGTAACGATTGGAACCGCATTGCCGGATGAGAAGCTGAATCCCGACGATCTGCGGGGCAAGGACACCATTCTTGAAGATATTGACGCGCGGAAATACCGGACATTCATCAGCGTCTTTTCACGCGACAAGCTACTGCCGTATTTCAGGAGCCGCCGCCCGGAATTCATCAAGCTTGGCGGTTTGCTATCCTCGGGCCGCGATGTTGCTTTTGCCGAATTCTTCGCGTGGTATTACAACACCCTCGCCAATAGCGTTACCGATGCGCTCGTCGCCGAGCATCGGATCACCCCTCCCGAAAAGCTGTACACGTATGCGGTGAAGGCGCCGCAGTAGGCGCCGGCGGGCGGCTAAAGCGGGCGCCTACGGCCTCAACCTGACTCGGGATAAACAAGAATTAATGTCTCTTCTATTCTTGCGGGCCTATATTGTAGGGACGGTCTATCTTATGACCGCCCCTACAGTAAGACGCATTCGAAGTGCCCAAAGGAGGATCGATGAGAAAGGCTCTAACGCTAGCTCTATCAGCTCTGTTTGCTATTGCCGCGTTTGCCGCGCCAACCGGTTTGAAACTTCTCAAGGAGATCAAGATTGGCGGTGAGGGCGGTTGGGATTATCTGACGATGGACAGCTCCGCCCGCCGCTTGTACGTGTCGCACGCCACGCATGTCGTTGTCGTCGATCCGGATGCAGGCAAAGTTGTCGGCGATATTCCAGACACGCCGGGTGTGCACGGCATCGCGCTCGCACCCAACCTGAATCGGGGATTCATCAGCAATGGACGTGGAAACAACGTCACGATCTTTGACATGAAGACGCTAAAAGCGATGAGCCAGGTCGCGACTGGCGAAAATCCGGATTCCATCCGCTTCGAACCGAAGTCCGGCCGCGTTTTCACCTTCAATGGCCGTTCAAACAATTCGACGGCTATCGACGCGAAGACCGGAATGGCTGTGGCAACGATTCCGATGGGCGGTAAACCGGAGTTCGCCGTGGCCGACGACAAAGGCCATGTCTACGTGAATATCGAGGACACCAGCGAAATTGTAGAGATCGACGCGGCCAAGGCTTCCGTCACAAAGCGGTATTCCTTGAAACCCTGCGAGGGTCCTTCGGGTCTCGCAATCGACATGAAGAAGCGCCGGCTCTTTTCCGTATGCGGCAATCGATTGATGGCGATTTCCGATCCGGATGCGGGAAAGGTTTTGGCAATGCCCGCGATTGGTCAGGGCCCTGACGGCGCGGCTTTTGATCCGAGCACAGGTTACGCATTCAGCTCGAACGGCGATGGCACATTGACGGTCGTTCAGGAAATGGGCGGCAAATATGAGGTCGTCGAAAACGTCGCAACCGCGCGCGGCGCGCGTACGATCACGCTTGATGAGAAGACCCACAACCTCTACTTACCTGCGGCAGATGCCCTGCCGGCACAGCCAGGGCAGCGCCGAGGCGGATTTGCGCCGGACTCTTTTAAATTATTAGTTGTAGGGAAGTGAGGCCAATGTTGCCGCTTGGTTTCCTATTCATCATCCTCCAGGCTCTTGCCCAGACCCCGGAGCCGCCGTCGTTACAGCTCGTGCAGCCTCAGGGGCAGGCCGCGCCGCCCCCGGTCATTACACTTCAGGATGCGCTGGATCGCGCGAAGAAACTCGATACGCAGTATCAATTGGCGATCACGGATGCGGCCGTTGCGCGCGAGGACCGGTTTCAGGCGAGATCCTCGCTTTTGCCGACCGTTACGCATACGACGCAATACCTCGGCACGCAAGGTAATGGGGTTGCGCCCAGCGGGCGGTTTGTGACAAACGACGGCGTTCACGTTTATCGCTCATGGGGTATTGCCCATCAGGATCTCACAGCCAACACCTTTCTCCAGACTACTTACCGGCGCGCTCAAGCAGCTGAGGCGCTTGCGAACGCGAGAGTGGAGATCGCGCAACGCGGATTAGCGGTCACCGTTACCAGAAACTACTACGCTCTGGTGACGTCGCAACGGAAGTATGCGACCGCGCAGCAGGGATTGCAGCAGGCGCAACGGTTCTTGCAAATCACGCAGCAACAAGAACAGTCAGGCCAGGTAGCACGAAGCGATGTCGTAAAAGCGCAGATCCAGTACGAGCAGCAGAGGCAGGGATTTCAGGAAGCGATGCTGGGCATGGAAAGCGCCCGTTTGAATCTCGCAGTGCTGCTATTCCCGGAGCTGAATGAAAACTTCACGGTAATCGATGATCTCGATTCCGCACGGACGCTTCCGCCATTCCCCGACATTCAATCGATGGCGGCGCGTGAGAATCCTGATATACGCGCTGCACAAGCAGCCCTGAGGCAAGCGGGCTTCGACGTGCGTGGCGCTCGGAATGCGTCGTTACCGTCACTGGCAATTGATGCAAACTACGGTATCGAAGCGAATAAATTTGCAATGCGCAGCGTTATAGCTGCGGCTCCGCAATATGGGCCATTGCCGAACCTCGGCTATTACATTGTTGGGAATTTCACGCTGCCCATCTTTGATTGGGGCACTCGGCAAAGCAGGATCCGGCAGGCCCAAGCGCGCCAACAGCAAGCGCAGGTAGAGCTGACCCACACGCAGCGGCAAGTCCTCGGCAATCTGTACTTGTTCTACAACGAAGCATTGACAGCCCGCGCCGCCGTCGATGTCTTACGCCGTGCTTCAGATCTTGCGACAGAAAGTCTGCGACTGATTAATCTGCGCTATCAAGCGGGCGAGTCCACGGCCTTGGAAGTGGTTGACGCGCAGAGGACTCTCGTCGACACGCGGAATGCTTATGATGATGCGCAGTCGCGCTATCGTGTGGCGTTGGCAACATTGCAGACGGTTACGGGGGGATTTTAGGGATGTATTTGGCGTGTAGCACCGCGGAGCGGTGCAAGGCTTTAGTACTGATAGGTATCCTCCTCTCCGGTTGTTCCCTCAAAAAGCACGAACCCGAAGAAGCCGAGCATGTTGTTACAGTCGATGTGGCGCCGGTGTTGAGTTCGCAGATTTCGCTCAAGGTTACCGCCGACGCGCTCCTTTATCCGCTGCAGCAGGCTGCGATCGTGCCGAAGATTTCGGCTCCCGTGAAGAAGTTTTATGTGGAACGCGGGTCGCGCGTTCGCGCGGGGCAACTTCTTGCCGAAGTGGAAAACCGGGACCTTGCCGGCGCTGCCGCGGAAAACCAGGCGACGTTCGAGCAGGCGGAAGCCAATTATCAGACGACTGCGCGGGGTACGGTTCCGGAAGATTTGCAAAAGGCGGAGCTTGAGGTCCGGTCTGCGAAAGATGCAATG
>QHXA01000132.1:0-405 GCA_003222755.1 Acidobacteriota bacterium | reverse complement strand
ACGCGCAGCAAAAGTTGTTTGATAGCCGTCAAGCTCTCTATCGCGAAGGCGCTATCTCGCAGAAGGAGGTCAATGACGCGCAAGTGGCGCTAAGTCAGGCGAGGAGCCAGTACGAAATTGCCGTCAAGCGTTTCGAAATACTACAAGGCGTTTCACGAGAACAGTCGATCAAAGCAGCCGCGGCGCAACGCGATGCCGCAAAGGCTCGCGCCGAGGCCGCGCAAGCTCAGCTCAGCTACTCACGCATTATTAGTCCCATCGATGGCGTTGTAACCGACCGGCCCTTCTACGCCGGAGAAGTGCCTTCGAGCGGCAACCCGATCATCACGGTAATGGATCTCTCTCAAGTGATCGCGCGGGCACATGTCTCGCAAGAAGATGCAAGGCACCTGAAGATGGGCGATG
>QHXA01000131.1:19045-19464 GCA_003222755.1 Acidobacteriota bacterium | reverse complement strand
TCGAAATTTTCGGATTCTCCAGCGACGACCGCGCATGAAAACGCATCCTGATTCAGGAGCGCCGATCTCGTGTCTTCATTGTCTCCTCCAGATCTTCGGATACTTTGCACTTGTTTTTAATAACTCGATTGCGGCGGCCTCACCTTGCGCGTCTCGAACTCGTAACAATTCGTCAGCATGAGCCCGCTGCATCCGGGCATAGCGGGGATCAACCTTGTGGTCGTATGCCCTACTTTTTTGGGCTGCACGGCCGATATCATCCCACACGGCGGCGCGATCCGCGGCAGTATTGCCAGCACGGAGCAACCGCTTTCAGTCGAGAACTCAGTGGACATTAAACGATCGTCGTAGAAGGTCAGCTTCACGTGAACCTTCTACTCCTGAGAGCCTAAATGGACCAGCCAGCATTAAAAATTTGT
>QHXA01000131.1:9656-18879 GCA_003222755.1 Acidobacteriota bacterium | reverse complement strand
CAATGCAGAGACTGAGGACCGCACTTGAGAACAGCAACTTCATTTAGGGGCATTTTCCCGAAGATCGCGGAGCGTCTTCAATTGCCTCAGTAAACTTTCGAACTCTGGTCCAGAGGGGTTCGGGTAATGAAAATCCACGAAGAGCCATTTGCCATCTTTCCCGATTAGCTCAGGCACCACGTTAGGTTTGTCATTTTTCTTGCCAGACCACACGCCGTAAACTTCGGTAGAGCACTTCGCTGCAGTGACAGTAACGTTGCCCACGACATAACGCTCGCCGCAATCTTGACAATTGAGGAAAGGGTCGAAATCGAGCCCAACAATATCAGCAGCTTTATGTTGGGCCTGCGAGTCCGCAGTGAGCTGCTGAAGGAGCTCCGCAGTGAACACATTGGGCCTATCCTTCATCGCAAGATCCCAACCAGCTTCCTTGTTGTCTTTTGCTGCATTTGGAACATACCAGTCGTAGAATCCCTGCACAAACTCACGACAGGATCGGTCGTTATCTTCGTCGTTTCTGCGCTGACCCGGCCCGGAACATGACAAGAGAAACAGTAGAATCCAGTAGCCTAGAGCTATACGAATGGCCATTCGATACAAAGTAACACGTAAATCCGGTGTAGGCATATGGAGCCTGCCGCGCCTCACAACGGAGGCTGCCGACCCTCCGCGAATCCGTACTTCCACATCAGTTGATACCAGCGGTCCCAAACAGGATTTTCAAGGTCAATCCAGACCCCGCTCAGTGCGAGACGAAGTCCTTCATTACCGTGACTCTCTTGTTCAATCAGGTGGATCGCAGCGAACGAGGTCATCGACTTGTGTTACAGCCTACTCGACGTCCTGTCCTTCGCCAAAACTGGTAACGCACGCGAAGAGATTGATTTTCGCCAACGTTGAAGGCAAAGTCCCGTCATGCTCGGGGCGGTTTTCAGCACATTGCGGTTCATCATGCTCATCCTTGCCGGCCACAAACAGATCGCATTGGAGAATGCCGCTCTGCGGCAGCAGTTGGCAATCCTCAAAAGGGAACAGCCGGGGCCGAAGCTCCATTATCGAGATCGCCTGTTCTGGATATTCCTGATGAAGATCTGGAAACAATGGAGAACGGCGCTGGTTATCGTACAACCTGCTACGGTTGTGCGTTGGCAGCGGCGGCAATTCAGGCAGTACTGGTGGAGGACCACGGGTTTCGCCGCTGCGCGGCTCAACCCCTGGCTAAATTTCTTGCACCCCTTCGGGTTGCGGTTCCGGAACAGAAGCCGGTAACCTTGCATGACCCTTTGGCGTAGAATCTAAAGACAAGGACTATGAGAAGATTCGGTGTAACAATTTTCTTATTGTTCTACGGCTTCTCCGTCGCAGGCTCGACGGTGACGCGGACGGAAGAGTGGGCAAGCCAAATTTCGGATAAATTTAAGGCACCGCGGCCTCATCATGGCGCGGGTTTTGCCGAAGCCCACAAGCACTCCCCACACCAGGTACAAACCAAGTTACACGAAGACACATCGGTTCTGATCTCGTTTCAACAGACATCCGAACCGCCTGACCTTCAAACGGCGCTTCATTATCGATCTGACGGCTTTATCGCCGACCAAAAATCGAGCGCCATCTCCTCTCGCGCGCCCCCGAGTTCCCTCTAGTCGGTCTCCATTTACCTACTGCATCGGATGTTTGAAGCAGTGGCTCGTTTATTTTTTTAATCCAGGTGGAGATATGGATACGAATCGTCTCGAAAAAGAAATTCAATTGCTCGTCGACTCGGAGGAGAAATCCAAAAGGCACGCGAGGAAGGGCAAGGGCGCCGGCTGGTGGATCCTGATGCTGATCATCGTCGGCGGTCTCGTTTTCGGCTATCGCTGGTGGAAATCCGTCAGGTCCGCCGCGGCGAATACTACGAATGCACAATCCACTGAGAACGGTGGCCGAGGAGCGAGGGCTGGCCGCGGAGGGCGAGGCGGTGGAGGGCGCCCGGCAGTTATCACAATTGCGGCGCGGAAAATGGATATGCCTGTTTACCTGCGCGGCCTCGGGACTGCCGTGGCTTCGAACACAGTGACAGTCCGCAGTCGGGTTGACGGGCAACTGACACATGTCGCTTTCAGAGAGGGGCAGTTCGTCAAGCAAGGCGATCTGCTTGCGGAAATCGATAAGCGGCCATTTGAAGTTCAGTTGGCGCAGGCTAAGGGACAGCTCGCGCGGGATGAAGCGTTGCTGCAGTCCGCTAAAAACGAGCAGCAACGCAACCAACTGCTGCTGGACAAAGGCCTGATTCCAAGACAGCAGTTCGACACGCAAGCGGCTACGGTCGGACAATATGAAGGATCCATCCAGGCCGATCAAGCCACAATCGACAACGCGAACCTACAGATCACGTACTCACGAGTTGTTGCGCCGATCAGCGGTCAAATCGGCCTGCGGTTGGTAGACGAAGGAAATATCGTCCGCGCCTCCGATCCCGGCGGACTTGTGGTGATCACTCAGCTTCAGCCCATATCGGTTCTCTTCAGCATTCCTGAAGACAATCTCGGTGAAGTGATCAAGAAGCTGCGCTCAGGCCAGCGGCTGCGCGTCGAGGCATGGGACCACGACGACGCAAAGAAAATTGCAGATGGTGTTCTGCTCACGGCCGACAACCAAATCGATCCGGCGACTGGGACATCCAAGTTGAAGGCCTCGTTTGATAACAGCAACAACGCGCTATATCCGAATCAGTTCGTCAATGTGCGACTGCTTATTAATGTTTTGAAGGATGCCGTCGTCGTTCCCGGCTCGACTATTCAGCGTGGGTCCCAAGGCACGTTCCTTTACGTGGTTCGGGAAAATCAGACAGCGGAATTGCGGCCAGTCACCATTCAGATCACCGAAGGCAACGATGTGGCTATTGCCTCGGGTCTCAAAGCTGGCGAAATGGTCATGCTCGAAGGCATGGACAAAGTTCAGGACGGCACACGCGTTGACGTTCAGACGCCCGGCCAGTCCGCCGACAGTGCGTCTGGAGAGCGCTCGGCCGGAGGAGGTGCCGGAAGAAATGGTGGAAATGGCCGAGGCCGTGGAAACAGACGCGGTCAAGGGAACGGCCAATGAATATTTCGAGACCGTTCATTCTTCGGCCGGTGGCGACCTCGTTGTTGATGGCGGGGGTTCTTCTCGCGGGCGCAGTCGCATACAGGCAATTGCCGGTTTCTGCGCTGCCGCAAGTAGATTATCCGACGATCCAGGTGGTGACCTTCTATCCGGGAGCAAGTCCCGACGTGATGTCTTCGTCGGTGACGGCCCCGCTCGAACGACAGTTCGGACAGGTGCCCGGTTTAAAGCAGATGACGTCGTCAAGCTCGTTCGGGTGTTCGGTCATCACGCTGCAATTTTCTCTCGATCTCAGCATCGACATCGCCGAGCAGGAAGTTCAGGCGGCCATCAACGCGGGCGGGACGTTTCTTCCGCGTGATCTGCCGAATCCTCCGATTTACAGCAAGGTGAATCCCGCCGACACGCCGATTCTCACGCTGGCGATGACTTCGAAGACCTTGCCCCTGCCGAAGATCGAAGACCTGGCGGATACAGCCCTTGTTCAGAAGATTTCCCAGTTACCGGGAGTCGGCCTTGTTCGCATCAGCGGCGGACAAAAACCCGGAGTTCGTATTCAAGTCAATCCGACGGCCCTCGCCGCCTACGGTCTGGGTCTCGAAGATGTCCGCACGGCGCTGGCCGCGGCGAACGTGGATCAGGCAAAAGGCAACTTCGAAAGCGACCAGCAAATTTTCACGATCGGCGCCAACGACCAGATCATGGCGAGCAACGATTACCAGAACATCATCGTTGCTTATCGCAAAGGCGCTGCGGTCCGGCTGGTTGACATCGCCAGCGTTGTCGATGACGTCGAGAATACGAAGCAGGCTGCGTGGCGCAATAACGAACCTGCGGTCATCGTGAATATTCAACGGCAACCCGGAGCTAACATCATTGCTGTTGTCGACCGGATCAAGGCCTTGCTGCCGCAGCTGAAAGCGTCACTCCCATCATCGGTGGACCTGTCGATCCTCACGGACCGGACAACCACGATCCGCGCTTCGGTCACCGATGTCCAATTCGAGCTCGTGCTCACAATCGCGCTGGTCGTGATGGTGATGTTTATTTTCCTCCGCAATCTGGCCGCTACAGTCATTCCCAGTGTGGCCGTGCCGCTATCGTTGGTCGGGACGTTCGGGTTGATGTATCTGATGGGCTTCAGCCTCAACAACCTCACGCTCATGGCGCTAACCATCTCCACCGGTTTTGTCGTCGACGATGCGGTTGTGATGATCGAAAACATCGCGCGCTTCATGGAAGACGGCGATCCGCCGTTACAGGCGGCTTTGAAAGGATCCAGCCAGATCGGGTTCACGATTTTGTCGCTCACAGTCTCGCTCATCGCCGTGCTCATTCCACTGCTTTTCATGGGCGATGTCGTCGGAAGACTCTTCCGCGAGTTCGCGATTACTTTGAGTTTGACGATTCTGGTCTCCGCCGTCGTTTCGCTGACATTAACGCCCATGATGTGCGCCAGAATTCTGCGGCATACGAAGGAATCCGAACAGGGCTGGTTCTACCGCGTCTCGGGGCGCGCCTTCGACAGTATCATCGCCGCTTACGGAAAAACGCTGCGGTGGGTTCTGCGGCATCAAACATTAACGCAGTTCGTGACATTGAGCACGCTGGCTGCGACGATCGCGCTCTACATCTACGTGCCGAAAGGCTTCTTTCCGGTTCAAGATACCGGAGAAATCCTCGGCGTATCCGAGTCTGAGCAAAGCATCTCTTTTACAGCGATGGCCCAGCGCCAGCAGGCGCTGGCAAAAGTGATCCTTCAGGATCCTGATGTCGAGAGCTTGTCATCATTCATCGGAATCGACGGCACGAACACCACCCTCAACAGCGGCCGGATGCAGATCGACCTGAAGCCGCACGACGAGCGCAAGGCCAGTGCCTCAGAGATCATTCGCCGGTTGCAGGCCCGCCTGGAAGGTGTCGAGGGCATCACGTTGTTCATGCAACCGGTCCAAGACCTGACCGTTGATGACCGCGTCAGCAGAACACAATTTCAGTACAGCCTCGAAGATACCGATGCAAAAGAGCTGAATACGTGGGCGCCGCGGCTGGTAGAGCAGCTGCAAACGTTGCCGCAATTGCGGGATGTTGCCAGCGATCAGCAGACCAAAGGTTTGCAGGCGACGCTGATCATCGACCGGGACAGCGCGGCCCGCTACGGAATCACGCCGCAGATGATCGATGACACGCTTTATGACGCGTTCGGCCAGCGCCTTGTTTCGACCATGTTCACGCAATTGAACCAGTATCACGTCGTGCTGGAAGTCGAGCCCAAATTTCAACGCAATCCGGATGCCCTCAAAGATATTTATGTGCGCGCGCCCAGCGGAACACAGGTTCCGCTCGCCTCATTCACGCGGCTGGAAACCAACACGACGCCACTCGCCGTCAATCATCAGGGGCAGTTTCCCGCAACGACGTTGTCCTTCAATCTGGCTCCGGGCGCATCGCTTGGAGACGCTGTCAAGGCGATCGAGAATGCGGGACGCGAAATCGGCCTTCCGCCGAGCATTCGCGCAAGTTTCCAGGGAACTGCGGCGGCGTTTGAGTCATCGCTCGCGAATGAGGTATGGCTGATCCTGGCAGCACTCGTTACGGTTTATATCGTCTTGGGTGTGTTGTACGAGAGCTACATCCATCCAATTACGATTCTGTCCACATTGCCGTCTGCCGGGCTTGGCGCGCTGCTTGCGCTGCGACTCACTCATGGAGATCTCAGCATCGTGGCGCTGATCGGAATCATCCTGTTGATCGGCATCGTGCAGAAGAACGCGATCATGATGATCGACTTTGCTCTCGAAGCTCAGCGCAAAGAAGACAGACGACCGATTGAAGCGATCTATCAGGCATGCCTCTTGCGATTCCGCCCGATTCTGATGACGACGATGGCGGCAATGTTAGGCGGCGTACCCCTGGCATTGGGAAACGGCGTCGGCTCCGAGCTGCGGCATCCGCTGGGAATCACAATTGTCGGAGGGCTTGCCGTGAGCCAGTTGCTGACACTCTACACAGTTCCGGTGGTGTATCTGACTTTCGACCGCATTGCGTTCCGGCTTCGCGGACTGCGGATCGGCAATCGCATCGACGAGGAATCGCTGGAGGAAATTTGAAATTGGACGAATCCTGCATCTCAAATCCGAAATCCGAAATCTCAAATTGGACAGTCCGATTTCCGGTTTCGGATTTCGGATTTGAGATGCAGGATTCGTCCAATTTCAAAATTTAACCATGAGCATCTCCACTCCATTCATCAAGCGGCCTGTCGCTACATCTTTGCTCACCCTCGCGCTGGCAATGGCGGGCGGTCTGGCATTTTATTTCCTGCCAGTGGCGCCGTTACCGCAGGTGGAATATCCGACACTGAACGTGAATGTGGGCCTTCCCGGCGCCAGCCCGGAAACGATGGCTTCTGCAGTGACGACCCCGCTCGAGCGCAGTTTCGGCCGCATTGCAGGGATCACGGAAATGACCTCGAGCAGCAACACCGGGAATTCGCAAATCACGATGCAATTCGACCTGGATCGCAACATCGATGCCGCCGCCCGCGATGTTCAGGCCGCGATCAACGCCGCCCGTGGACAGCTTCCGGCAAATCTTCCAAGCAATCCCGGCTACCGCAAAAATAATCCTTCCGACCAGCCGATCGTCATTCTGGCGCTGACTTCGAAGATTGAAGAGCGCAGCAAGATTTACGATGTGGCCGACTCCATCCTGAACCAAAAGATTGCGCAGATCCCCGGCGTCGGTCAGGTCCAGATTCAGGGCAGCTCCCGGCCCGCAGTTCGCGTCCAGATCAATCCGACTTCTTTAACGAAGTACGACATCGGTTGGGAGCAGATTCAGGCTACGCTCACGGCCGCAAACGCGAATCGCCCGAAGGGAGAGCTTTCGAACAACGAACACACCTGGCGATTGGCTGCAACGGACCAGCTATTCACGGCTGCGGAATACCGGCCGCTCATCGTCGCTTACAGGAATGGTTCGCCCATCCGGCTATCGGACATCGCGACAGTTGAAGATTCATTGGAAGATCGCCGAAATAGCGGGCTTGCGAATGGACAGCCCGCCGTACTGGTGCAGGTCTTCAAGCAACCATCGGCAAACATCATCGATACCGTCGATAGAATTTATGACCTGATTCCTTTGCTGAAGGCATCCATTCCGCCCACCATCAATCTTTCCGTTATCGTTGACCGCACGACAACGATTCGCGCATCTATTGCGGATATTGAGTACACGATTCTGATTTCCGTTGGTTTGGTCATCCTTGTTGTTTTCGTTTTTCTGCGAAACGTCTGGGCCACAATCATTCCGAGCATTTCGGTTCCGCTGTCGCTGCTCGGTACGTTCGGCGTCATGTATCTCCTGGGTTACAGCGTCGATAATCTTTCGCTGATGGCTCTTGCTATTTCGACTGGTTTCGTGGTGGATGACGCGATCGTTGTCATTGAAAACATCACGCGGTATCTCGAAGCGGGAATGCGGCCGGCAATGGCTGCATTGACGGGAGCAAAGGAGATCGGCTTTACCGTGCTTTCCATGAGCACGTCGTTGGTCGCAGTCTTCCTTCCGCTTCTTTTAATGAGCGGTATTCTCGGCCGGCTGTTCCGGGAGTTCTCGATCACGCTTGCAGTTGCGATCGCGATTTCGCTGGTGGTGTCTCTAACCACGACACCATCGATGTGCGCAAAGTTCCTTCGGTCCCAGCATGACCGCCGCCACGGCCGGCTGTATCAGGTGTTTGAACGCGGATTCGACTGGATGCTTGGCGGATATCGACGATCGTTGCGCTGGGTTCTTCATCATCCTGCACCAATGTTGCTGCTGACGATCGCGACGGCGAGTGTCAGCATTTACCTATACGTTATCGTGCCGAAGGGCTTTTTCCCACAGCAGGACACCGGCCGGTTACAAGGCAACATTCAGTCCTCGCCAAGTCAGGCGTTCTCGATAACGAGTGAACGGCTGGAGCAGTACATGAAAATTCTCATGGCGGATCCGGCTGTTCAGAACGTCGCGGGATCGATCAGCGGTACCAGAGGCTATGGTCAGCTTCAGATTCAGCTCAAACCTTTAAGTGAACGCGATGTCACGGCGGACCAGGTCATCGCCCGGCTCCGCCCCAAGTTGAACCTGCCCGGCTCCAGTCTCTTCCTTCAATCAGCGCAGGAGATTCGAATCGGCGGCAGGGGCAGCAATTCTCAGTTCCAGTACACGATTCAGGGCGACACGGTTGAAGACATTCAGAAATGGGCCGCGATCATGCTGGACCGGATCAAAAATCTTCCGCAGGTACGCGATTCGAATACGGATTTGCAAAATCGCGGGTTGGAAGCCCGGGTCGTGATCGATCGTGACACGGCGGCTCGGTTGGGTGTGACGCCGCAGATCATCGACAATGCGCTGTATTCCGCATTTGGCCAGCGTCAGGTCTCGACGATGTATAAACCGCTGAACCAATATCACGTCGTCATGGAGGCAGAACTGCCGTACCAACAAAATCCCGATTCGCTCAAAAACATCTACGTGCGGTCGACGAATGGGGTCGAGGTACCGTTGAGCGCGTTCATCCATTACGAATCCGGCGTGACGGCGCAAAGCATCAACCATCAGGGCCAGTTTCCATCCGTGACTCTCTCGTTCAATCTCGCGCCGGACGTCTCGTTAGGCGAAGCTGTCGATGCCGTAAAGGAAGTTGAGAGGCAGGTTCGCTTGCCCGCGAACGTCCACGGTAGTTTTCAGGGAACTGCGCAAGCGTTTCAGTCCTCCCTCCAAAATATGCCGTGGTTGATTCTGGCAGCGCTGATGACCGTGTACATCGTGCTCGGCGTGCTCTACGAAAGCTACATTCATCCGATCACGATTCTCTCGACTCTGCCATCCGCAGGCGTGGGCGCGCTCCTGGCGCTGATTCTTACCAAATCTGAACTCAATATCATCGGAATGATTGGCATTATTCTCTTGATCGGTATCGTGAAAAAGAACGCGATCATGATGATCGACTTTGCACTGGAAGCCGAACGCAGGGAGGGCAGCGGCCCGCTTGAAGGAATATATCAGGCCTGCCTGTTGCGTTTTCGGCCGATCATGATGACCACGATGGCGGCGCTACTCGGCGGGTTGCCGCTCGCATTGG
>QHXA01000131.1:7510-9641 GCA_003222755.1 Acidobacteriota bacterium | reverse complement strand
GGCGCCGAGTTGCGCCGGCCTCTCGGCATCACAATCGTCGGCGGTTTGATGTTGAGCCAATTGTTGACGCTGTACACCACGCCGGTCGTCTATCTGTATCTTGACCGCCTTAGTCTGTGGTTTGCCAGCAAGCGCAAACGGTTGCGCCGTGCGGAGTCCATGGGATCCGCATAATCGCGTTTATCGGCTGAACTACTTCAGTCCTGCGGCGCCACGTCGCGCAGCTTGATCAACCATTTGCCGTTGACGCGCTCGAGGTGATTGACGCTGCGCCCGGCAGCAGCGACTCGCGGCGGCACGTTCTGACCGCCGGCGCCAAACACTGTCAGGTAGTATGCGTGGTAGCGGGCGTGGTCCTTGTCGATGAACTCGATCCATGTGTTGGCTTCCATGTGATATATCGGAGGCCGCGCTTCGCCCTTCGCTTTCGCCGCCGCCTGTTGCTCCCGGACTCCGTCGGCCAACTTCTTCAGCGCTTCGCGTCCCTTGGTCGCGTTGGGGCCGGTGCCGAACTGTCCATCGACGGTGTAGGTCGCGGCGTAGGCGGCCCCGTCACCGGTATCGAGTGCGCGTGCATAGCGCCACATCAACTCCTCGATCTCGGCACGGTCCTTCTCTCGCGCCGAATTGTCCTGGCCGACCACAGTGCTTGCGGCAAACGCGATCACACACAGGACTCCAATGCTTATTCGAATGTTTCTCATGTGCTGCTCCTAGAAAGAGGATACGAGACCATAAGCGGTTCAAGCCCGAGGTGTCAATTCAGCCATCGTGCAGTACAAACAAAGGCGATCTGAGGCGCGGTCGGCGAACGGTTTTTTGGGATGGATCGATCTGCGGTAGTTGAGCTCAGAAACCATACAGCTTTCGCGCATTCTCGCGCAGGACCATACCGGCAAGCTCGAGTGCCCGTTCCCGGGAGATTTCGCCATCGCGCATCATCTTTGTGAGAGCGGACGCAAGAGCTTCGCGGCCGCGTTTTGCAGCGAGCCATGCGGATTCCTCCCAGCCCAACGCGTCGCTGTAGGGATAAGCATCGGTGCCGAAGAGAATTTTTTCCGGAACCCATTCCAGCCATTCCCGCAACGTCTGACCGAGCGTGGGCGCGGTGAGCAGTAGAGGCTGCATCGAGTAGTCCAAATAGACATTCGGTTTCACCAGCAGCGCTGTGATCTCGCGCGTGAACGGCCACCCGCCGTGGACCAGAACGAACTTTGTTTTTCGCAGATCGGGATCATTGAATAACGGTTCCAACAGGAGTGGATTTGCGCCACGCACATCGAAGTAGCTTCCGGCGCCGGCCGCAGTGTGAATATGAACGGCCATGCCGAGGCGTCCGCACGCGGACAGGATAAATCGGAACAGATAGTCTTGAAGGAGCTTGTACTCGTCATCGGCGGGCGCGTTCTTTCCGTTAACGAAAGTGGAATACACCTTTTCGGCAGCCGGGCGCTCGACCTGATCAAAACCGAATGGCCGGAGATACGCGATCTCAAATTTTTCCGCGATCGCTCCGCCTTGTTTGTGCCGCTCAAGAGAGAGCGGGTGTGACCACAGTGCGCAAGTAATCGTCGAGCGTTTTGGGCGGCGCATCGAGGCCGGCATCTTTCAAGTACTGGGCCCGTACGGCGTCTTCATCTGTGAAAAATGCGTTGCGATCGGAGTTCTTGGCTGCGAGCCGGGAATTATCCAGCGGAAATAGCAGGGCATCGACGTATGGCACCCATTGGAATCTTGGCGGCTGAATGCTTCTGCCCAAGTGAACGCGGTTCGCGAACATGACGTCGATACCCACTCTGTCGAGAATCCATGCAGGATAATCGTCGGCGTGTTGCTGAGCGATGCGCTGCTTGTGTTCTTTCCACGCGCCAATATGCTGCGGTGTTGTATCGCGGTAGGGGTAATTCCACAAGGCCCGCCAGGCCTCCAACAGGGCTGAATCGTCCGGCCTGAGCTGCAACGGATCCGATGCCGGTTCCATGTTATCGACGGGCAGCGCATCGAATTCGCGATCCGGTGCGCCTGAGGAGACAAATCGCACCGGGTGCGCGTGATTGTCGATGGCGCGAATGCGGTTCACCTCCGACAGAATGCTTGGATCGATCCCCGTTCGATCACCCGCGCGTTGCGA
>QHXA01000131.1:458-7487 GCA_003222755.1 Acidobacteriota bacterium | reverse complement strand
AATCTGAACAACGGCTAATGCAATCTTTAGCACTTGTTTCACACGTACAAATTTAGTGACCTGTCCCAAAATTTCACGTAAATAATACGGCCCATGAAAAAGAACTCTATTGCCCGTTTGATTGTGGCGGTTGTCTTAGGTGGCGCACTTTGGGTCGCCTACACGCAAGGCCAACAGCAGCCGTCGAAGCTGGACCTCGATGGCGCGCTTGTTGAACTGCGATGACGGCAGTGATCAATGAATGAATTCCTGAAAGCCGCAATTGAGGAAGCCGAACAAGGATTGCGCGAGGGCGGCATTCCGATCGGCTCTGTCCTCGTGCATCAAGGAAAAATCATCGGCAGAGGACACAATCGCCGGGTGCAGAAGGGAAGCGTCGTGCTCCACGCCGAAATGGATGCCCTGGAAAATGCCGGCCGCCGGCCGGCGCGTGTATACGGCGAATGCACGATTTATACGACGCTGTCGCCATGCGCGATGTGCAGCGGCGCAATCCTTCTTTATGGAATACCGCGCGTGGTGATCGGTGAAAACCAGACCTTTGTTGGAGAGGAAGCGCTGCTTCGTTCTCGCGGTGTCGTCATTGATGTGCTTCAGGACCAGAGGTGCATCGAACTGATGGGCGAGTTCATCCGTTCAAGTCCGGTGTTATGGAATGAAGATATTGGGGTGTGACGTATACCAGGGGTACGCAAAAAACGCGTACCCCTGGCTAATTTCCCTGCACCCCTTCGGGGTGCCGCTCACATCTGCATGCCCCAGCGGCGGACTGTCGCATTTTCGATGGTCTTGAAAATCACGTTCTCAACGATCAATCCCAACAAGATGACCGTCAGCAGTCCGGCGAACACGTTGGGGATCAGAAGCTGGTTCTTGTTTTCGAAGATGTACCAGCCGAGGCCCCCCGAGCCTGAGCTCACGCCAAAGACAAGTTCGGCGGCGATCAACGTTCTCCACGCGAAGGCCCAGCCGACTTTCAACCCGGTAAGGATGCTTGGAAATGCCGCAGGAACCAGAATCCGCGTGATGTAACCAACAGTGGATAGCCCGTAGTTCTGGCCGACCATGCGCAGAGTGGAACTGACTGCGCGGAAGCCGGCATACGTATTCAGTGCGACCGCCCACAAGACGGCATGAATCAGGACAAAGATCACGCTGTTGTCGCCGAGACCGAACCAGATGAGAGCGATCGGCAACAACGCGATGGACGGCAGCGGATTGAACATCGCCGTCAAAATTTCCAGAAAATCCGCGCCGATTCGCGTTGCGCTCGCAAACGCGGTCAAAAGGCCGGCAAGTATCAAACCTGCGACATATCCCTTCAATAGCAAAGTGATTGTGAATGACACCGCGCGCAGCAATTGGCCGGATGCGATCGAAGAGATCAGCGCGATGACCGTATTGGAAAATGTGGGGAAGAGAAGCGGATTCGCAAGCCACCGCCCATAGCCTTCCCATACGGCGGCAAGAAGGCCGAGAAGCACCACCTTTCTGAAAGCGCCACTCTCAAACATGCATGTTTCCTCCTTTCATGTCGCCGTCGAATAGCATTTCGTGAATGCGCGCTGGATCGGCGCCCTCGCTCTCGACCTCTGCCTTCACGCGTCCTGGTTGCGGGCTGAGCAGAAGAATGCGTGTGCCGAGACGAATCGCCTCGGGAATCGAATGTGTCACGAACAGAACCGTGAAATTCGATTCCACACAGAGCTGCAACAGTTCGTCTTGCATCTTCGCTCGCGTGAGCGCATCGAGCGCCGCAAAAGGTTCGTCCATCAGCAGGATTTCCGGTCCCATCGCCATCGCTCGTGCAATGGCAACGCGTTGTTTCATGCCGCCCGACAGAGTATGCGGATAGCTGCCGGCAAATTTCGTCAAGTCGACTTTCTCAATAAAGGTCGCCGCACGCTGCTCGGCTTCGCGGCGAGCGAACTTGTGGCTCGCTGTCAGCGCGAAAACGATGTTGTCTCTCACCGTCTTCCACGGCAAAAGTTGATCAAATTCTTGAAATACGAAAACACGATCGGGGCCGGGAGAATCGATGTGCTTGCCATTCAAAAGGATTTTGCCTTCGACAGGTTTGAGGTAGCCGCCGATCGCTTTCAAGATGCTGGATTTCCCGCACCCGGAGGGGCCGAGAATGATGAAGCGGTCGCCGTCTTTCACACTGAAGCTAACGCGATAGGCGGCTGTGAATGAGTGTTTACCAGTGCGATATTGCAGCGTAATGCCATCAACGGAGAGCAGGCTCATCAGCTTCCGGGCGCGTCGTGCACTTCGGGGAAAAAGAGATCCTTCCATGACGCCGGCCGTTTGTTGATCGAGCCGACGCTGTGCATGAAATCCGCGTACTTCATCACATTTTCGGGTGTGGTCGTGAACCTCACGCTTGGGTCATTCATCAGCGCGAGAATTTCATCGCGAGAGAAACCGCTCTCCGCCGTGGATGCGAGGAGAATCTCCGCGGCATCTTCTTTGTCCCCGAGGATGACATCAATGGCCTCGTCGAGAGCTTTGAGCACGGCAGCGTAAACCTTCGGGCTTTTCTCCCGGAAAGCTGTTGTTGTGGACAACATTGTGAATGTCGTCGAGCCGCCCATCACTTCATCCGACGTCATGATCGTGCGAATATGCGGGTCTTTCTTCTCGCGCTGGTGAAAGGGCGGGGAAGTGAAATGTGCAGTGACACCCCCGGATGCGGACAGGAGTGCGATGACGCCGTCGGGATGCGTCATGGGAACCGTGTACTTGTCGAACCGGAACACCTGGTCCGCGCCGTATTTGCCGCGCGCGTAGATCTGCATGATGATGGATGGTATCGAAACCTTAACGGCCGTCACGGCGATCTTGTCCTTCTCCGTGATGTCGTCGAGCGTTTTCAGGTGATCGGATCGTGTGTTGAGATACATCGGCAGCGACGACAATGCGGCAACCCCCATCACTTTCGCTGAGTCCTGCGTTCGGTCCCAAAGAACGATAAATGCCGGAGGCCCGGCTGCAATGAAGTCCACCGCGCCGGCTAACAGGGAATCGTTCATGACCGCGGGGCCGCCGAGGTCAACCCAGCGGACGCGGAGGTTCGGGATGCCGGCCTCTTTCGCCTGCTGCTCTACAAGCGCGTACTTCTCCATGACCAGGAGTGGAAGAAAACCCACACCGCCGGCGCCCCGCGGGATACGGACTTCGGTGACTTCGCTCACTGGCGTGGCGGATTTGGTGCACGCCGTGATCAGCATACAGACCAGCAACATGCATTGAGTCCGTGCGTAAAGCCCGCGCTTAGAACTTTCCAGCATTTGTCGCCTTCGTCAATTCACCTACATCCTGGAGTTCATCCAACCGCCAGCAGAGGTCGATGACTCTATCCACCTGCGGCACTGGGGCCTGCTCGCGGAACTTCTCCTCCAATTGCGCATCCGACAACGGCCGCCGCAGGTTCCCCAACGAGCATTCGACAAAACGGTGAAGAATCTGCCCATTCTCCAATTCGACTTGAACATCCGACTGGTCTTCCGTAATGGATCGATCGCTGACCGCCGTGACGCGTTCGCGTACGCGCTGGATCAACGGATCATTGGCGGCCGCATCCGTGTATTCCTTTAAGCCCGCCTTTCCGCGCACGAGACCAACGGCGGCGCTGTGGTAAATCGAATACTTGCTGTCGAGGCCTTGCTTGATATCGCGCTTGTTGCACAGGTCGAGCACCAGCGGCGCAACGCGAACACGCACGCCTCGGATCGATTCGGGTGCCGGATGATACTCGCGATACAGATCAATGCAGCCGTCAATCGTCGGATGCACGACGATGCCACATGGATACGGCTTGTATGTGTTGTATCGGATCTGGAAATCCTCTCCGAGACCCGCCGTGACCTTCGACAGGTCGTATTCTGACGCTTGCACGGCAGCGAATCCGCGCGGCCCTTCAATGGCATGCTCGCCGGCCGTGAAGCCGGACTTCGCCAGTACCGCGGATAGATATCCATTCCGCGCAGCGTGACCCGCGTGAAATGATTTCGCCATTGAGCCGAACATCTCACGCAGGCCTGAAGCTTGTGTCGCCGCCAGTCCCAGCGCCCAAATCATTTCTTGCGTGGAGAGCCGTAGGAGCTTGCCGACGGCGGCCGCGGCTCCAAACACGCCCGCAGTGGCTGTGATGTGCCAGCCCGCGTTGTAGTGCGCGGGGTAGACGGCGTTTCCTACACGCGACTCTGCTTCAAATCCCATCACGAATGCGTGCAGGAACTCCCGCCCACTGGTCGGATTCGCGCTCGCGAAAGCAAACAGTGCCGACGCGACCGGCGGCGTCGGATGGATGTAGTTCATCGGCGTCGTATCATCGTATTCGTAAACGTGGCCGCTGATGCCATTGATCACGGAGGCGAAAAGCGGATCGAAGCGCTCCGGCCGCGCCAGAAGACGCGCTGTCGGTTCGCCCGAGAACGGCTGCAGCGCCTGGATGGCTTTATCCACTGCCGGCTCACGGCTTCCACCAATAGCACACCCGACGAAATTCAGAAGCGCGCGTTTGGCTTCATCAATCACATCCGGCGGAAGATCTTCAAAACGACTCGAAACGATATAGGATGCCAGGGCTTTCGTTTCCGACATGGCGTGGAGATTTTAGCCACAAAAAGGCACAAAATTCACAAGAGATATTGCCTTTTGTGCCTCTTGTGCCTTTTTGTGGCTATTCCCCTTCTAAAACGCGTATCGGGGACCAGGGGCGGCCCCCTCGTCCCCCAATGCATGAAAGGAGTTGGATGTGGATAAGGAGATGTTTGAGAAAGGCCTGGCCATTCGGCGCCAGGTCCTGGGAGCGGACTATGTCGACAATGCAATTAATACGGCGGACGATTTCAATCGGCCGTTACAAGAGCTCGTGACCCAATACTGCTGGGGCGAGATTTGGGGGCGTCCGGGTTTGGATCGCAAGACGCGCAGCATGCTGAATCTTGCCATGCTTTCTGCACTCAATCGCCCGCACGAGATTAAAGCCCATGTGCGCGGGGCGCTCGCGAACGGGCTGACGAAAGACGAGATCAAAGAAGTTTTTCTCCAGGTTGCAATCTACTGTGGCGTGCCGGCTGCGGTCGATAGCTTCAGGCTGGCGAAAGAAGTGTTCAAGGAGTTGGGCGATGTCTGAGGAAACCGTCGGTTTCATCGGCGTCGGCAGAATGGGCGGACGCCTGGCGCGGCGTTTAATTAATGCAGGATATCGACTCACGATATTCGATACCAGCGAAGCCGCGATTCAGCCGTTTGCCGCGATGGGTGCGCGTGCGAGTGCGTCCGCAGCGGCCGTTGCTTCGGCATGCGAGATTGTGATCACGTGTTTGCCGACTCCGCAGATTGTGCAGAACGTGGCGCTTGGTGCGGACGGCATCGTGGAAGGCACTCGCGTGAAGATCTTCATCGATATGTCCACCACGGGCGCAACATACGCAAAGCGCATTGCCGATGGCCTTCGACCCAAGGGCATTGTTGCTGTCGATGCGCCGGTGAGCGGTGGCGTCGCCGGCGCGGAGCGTGGCACGCTCGACGTCATGGTGTCGTGTAGTGAAGACGTCTTGCCGCGCATCAAACCAGTTCTCGAAGTATTTGGAAAGATTTTTCTGGTCGGCCGCGATCCCGGCATGGGACAGACGATGAAGCTGCTAAACAATCTGCTGTCGGCCGCGGCAATGGCGATTTCGTCGGAAGCTGTTGTGATGGGCGTGAAGGCGGGCCTCGACCCGACTCAGATCGTCGATGTGATCAACGGCGGTACTGGCCGCAACAGTGCCACGGCAGACAAGATCCCAAGATGCGTGATCCCACGCCTGTTCAACACCGGCTTTTCCATTGAGCTATTAAATAAGGATGTGCGGTTGTGCCTGGAGGAAGCGGATATGCTCGGTGTGCCCATGATCGTGGGCACGGCGGTCCGTCAGCTGCTGGCGATCACGATGGCGAGTGAAGGTCGTGACGCGGACATGACCGAAATCGTAAAACCTCTGGAGCGGTGGGCCGGCGTGCAGATTGGCGGTTCGGGCACATAAATTCGGTGTGAACGACATTTCGAAATTGGACGAGTCCTGCATTTGAGATGCAGGACTCGTCCAATTTCAAAATCTCTTCTCGCCTGCTCGCGAGCCCGAATTACACATAGTGGGGTTTGGCCGTCAGCTCCGAGGCTCGGACTCCTCTGGCGTAGGCTGTCCTGCCCACCATAAACTCCTCATCCGCCCGATCGGCGGTGATGCCCACTTTCTTGCAGGTGTCGCGAATCCGCTGGCGGGACTCCGAGGTAAGGACAGGTACGGATTCATTGTTCCCCAGCGGCAGCAGACCACCGTTTCCGCCCATGACCCACTGGTAGTACTTCATGTGCTGCCAGGGATGGGGCTCATCCGCTCCCAACAGCCGGGCCTGTATCTCGTAAATGAGATCGATCAACGGCAGCATTTGCCAATAGACTTTCATCGCTTCCTGCATGCGGCCTTTTCTCACCAGATCAAACAGCTCGACGCCATATGGCCTGTCCGGCGACTGGACCGAATCCGAGATCCACTGGCTGCTCCACTGGATGTTCTTGTAGTGCTGGCCCAATATCGGAACGAGATCCAGATTGACTGGCCCCATCAGTATGCGATCTGACAGGCGCTCACAAAGCTCATAAGCCAGACCCGCAGGCATCGCGTGCGTCATTTTCATTCCCACGACATTCGGATGATCCGCGAGGCGATCAAAGACATTGACCGGAATCCCGCTTGGATGAAATCGACGCAGGGAGGGTACGCCGCGGCCGTACAACAGAATCGGGAGTGAAGTTGAATCGATTACCTTCCGATAGTGGGCGTAGACTTCCTCTTCTGTCTCAGGCTTGAGGTTACCGGGAAACGTCACCATCGCATGCGTGCATCCGCTCTTCTCCGCGTTCTTCAGCGACGCGATGGCGGAATCCGGGTTTCCGCTGGCGATGGTCGATCACAGCATTTTCCCTTGGATCTCTTCGCGCACGATTTCGTCAATGCGCTTGCGTTGTTCCGC
>QHXA01000131.1:0-447 GCA_003222755.1 Acidobacteriota bacterium | reverse complement strand
TTGGCGCCCGTCGCCGACACCATAGTCGAGCAAAAGCCCTGCTTGATCCGGTGCCGGATGTCCAGCCGTATGCCTTCTTCGTCCAGGCTCTTGAAGTCCGGTGAGAATGAGGGCATCACCAGACTGCCGAGTCCCCTCAGATGCTCACGCGCCCACTGCTTCTTCTCAGACTCCGCCGCACGAGGTTTGCTCGTCGCAATCGCCGGAGCCGCTTGCATCAGGGGAACTGCACCAAAAACGCCTGCGCCGAGTGTTTTTGAAAAGTGCCGTCTATTCATGGAGAGCCTCCACATGCCGACAAATTGAGATGCGGTGAATCCGAATTATTGTGACGTATCGTACCACAGGATGTGTTGCACCGCGGAGCGGTGCTCTAGAGTTTGGGCATTTCGCACCGAGGAGCGGTGCTGGGAAACTAGCCAGGGGTACGCGTTTTGTGCGTGCCCC
>QHXA01000771.1:2477-2809 GCA_003222755.1 Acidobacteriota bacterium | reverse complement strand
CTTAGTGCAGCGTTAAACGGATAGGCGACGTACATCGGGTCATTTTTCGATCCCATGCCGCGCTGAATAATGTCGATGCTGGTGGCCGGATCGGACCGCGTTGCGACTGCCCAGATCACTTCCTGCAAATTGGATGGATCGATGTCCTCGTCGACAACCACGGAATATCGCGACATGTAGGCGCCAACTCCGCATTGATTAAGGATGTGTCCCGCTTGACGCGCATGGCCTGCATAGCGCTGTTTGATCGATACGACGTTGAACATACGAGCCCCGCCAATCTCGTGCGCCCAGACCGCTTGAACATCCGGAACGCCTGACGCAACTAGCGC
>QHXA01000771.1:0-2360 GCA_003222755.1 Acidobacteriota bacterium | reverse complement strand
GAAATTCGCCGAAGGGACCTTCCGTGCGCTCGTCATTGGGCTGCACACGGCCTTCGAGGACGATTTCTGAAGCCGACGGAAAGGGAAGCGCCGTTGTTTCGCCATTTACGACCGCGACCGGCTGTTGCAGAATCGCTCCCATGTAGTTGTACTCGCACATCCCGAACGGGATTTCGATTCCGGAGATCAGGTAACCGAGAGGATCGCCGCCAAGCACGATCACGACAGGGAAGGGCTTGCCGGCGGCCTTGTACTTCTCGTAATGGATACGGCCATGCTTTCCCGGGACCATGTCGATTGCGACATGATTGCGATCATGGACCATCACACGGTAGGTGCCCACGTTCACCCAATCCGAATCGAAATCTCGCGTCACAACCGAACAGCCGGTCCCGATATAGCGTCCACCGTCCAATTCGTGCCAAAAAGGCGCCGGAAAAATCAGGACATCCACATCCGCGTTTTTCTGGACACTTTCGAACACTGGTCCGCGGTTGACCACAACCGGGTCGTAATTTGCGGCCTCGGCTTGCCAAATCCGAGGCTTGCCGCGCAACTCCTCGACAAGTTGCCGATGAATCGTCTTTGTGGGAAACCGCAGAATGGAAGACAGGCGGGCCGGGCTGCTCGTACTGCAGGTGAGCACGCGAAAACCCTTCGGATAGCCGGCGATCTCATCGAATAGCAGCGCAGGCGGTTTGTCCTTTTTGACGTTGAGCTCGCTGATCGCACCAAGTTCGAGATTCCAATCGACGCCCCGTATTTCCTGCAGTTCGCCGAGGGTCTCAACCTCACGCAACCACGCGCGCAGGTCGAGCGGATTCCCTGCAGTTTCGTGCTTCACGACACCTCCTGGATTTCTTTCTAATACATGACGCACCGCACCGAGTGCAACCGTATCGCGTGTTTCTCGCTGCGGATGTCCCACAAATATGGTTAAACCGACTGTGCGGTTGTATAGTAACGCCACTAAATAGGTGTGAAACTAGTGGCCTGTAACGGAAAAATCGGTATTGCATTGTAGGGGCGGCCTATGACCGCCCGCGATCCCGCGGCTGAGGGATGTCGGCCGGTCATATAAACCGCCCCTACAGAAAAGCCGTAAGGAGTTCCTCTATGCGTTTCGGCGTGCTTTCCCTTTGTTGTTTTTTGCTTTGTTGCGGCAGCGTGTGGGCGCAAGCGACCGCTCAGATCTCCGGCGCTGTTCGCGATCAGAGCGGCGCGGTGATACCGGGCGTCGAGATCAAGGTGACCCAAACAGCAACCGGGGCCGTTCGGACGGCTGTCTCTAACGAAGAGGGCCGGTATGTGTTTGCTAATCTTCCGCTCGGGCCGTATTTGTTGGAGGCCAGCCAGCCAGGTTTCACATCGTATGTTCAGAGGGGCATCCTACTTCGGGTGGATGACAATCTCATAATCGATGTTCCGATGAAAGTAGGTGGTCTTGGCGAGCAGGTGACAGTCGAGGCTGCTCTTGCATCAGTTGATACCCGTTCGACAAGCATTGGCACGCTGGTCGATAAAGTCGCGGAGATGCCGCTGAACGGGCGGAACCCCATCGAGTTGGTGTTCCTCGCAGGTATGGCGACTGCGCCCCCCAACGGCGCGATCAACACCGTGCGAAATTATCCGACGATCGTCGTCTCCGTCGCCGGCGGACAGGGGAATGGCGTTTCGTATCTGTTGGACGGAACTATCTATCAGGATCCCTACAACAGCATCGCGCTGCCCCTTCCATTCCCCGACGCCTTGCAAGAGTTCAAGGTCGAAACCAGCGTTTTACAGCCTCAGTATGGATTCCATGCGGGTGCCACTGTAAACGCCGTTACAAAATCCGGCACCAATCAATTCCACGGAAATCTGTTCGAATTCCTCCGCAACGGGGCGCTGAACGCGCGCGACTTCTTCGCCACGCAACGCGACAGCTTGAAGCGCAATCAGTTCGGTGGAGTTTTAGGCGGACCGATCGTGAAAGATAAATTGTTTTTCTCCGGCCGCTATCAGGCAACCATTCAGCGCTCGGACCATGCCTTTAATTCAGGCTATGTTCCCACGCCGGCGATGCTGCAAGGCGATTTCACGACCTTTGCCTCCGACGCTTGCCAGGGGCCAGGTAAGGGCAAAACTCTCGCGGCGCCGTTTTCCGCCAACAGAATCGCGGCGAATCTGATCAATCCAGTGGCGCTAAATCTGACCAAGACCTTCCCGACGCCACTCGATGACTGCGGTACCGTCAAATATGGCTATGTCGCCAATCAGCACGAAGACCTATACGTCGGCAGACTGGATTGGCAGAAGAGTCAAAAGAATTCGTTCTTCGGACGTTTCGCTGCCGGAAAGCTCAACGTCGGTTCCACCTT
>QHXA01000770.1 GCA_003222755.1 Acidobacteriota bacterium | reverse complement strand
CGATCACCGTAAACGGGTGGCCTTCCACAACCAACGTCGAGCCGACGACCGATGGGTCGGCCCCATAGACTCCCTGCCACGCATGATGGCTCAGCACGACGACGGGCGGCGCCGAAGGCCGATCGTCATCTGGCGCGAACACGCGGCCGCTGAACGCGCCGACGCCAAGCGTGGAGAAATACGTTCCGGTGACGTATTCCGCGAGCAGAGGCCTGGCAGCGTCTGCTGGGCCTTGCCTCCTGACGCTCAATTGATTGCCGCCCCAGTCGAACGCGGTGATGTCCTCGAACTCCGGTATCCCGGCCTTCAATCGCTGGTACAGCGGAAATGAGAAGAATCCCCAGCGGCCGTGGCGGCCCTCGGCGATAGTGTCGTCGCCGTCTCCGACCCTGTACAGCCGTGCAGGGTCGGAGACCGGCAGCGGCCGGAGCATGACGGCATCGACGAGCGTGAAGATCGCGGTCGTCCCGCCGATTCCCAACGCGAGTGTGAGGACGGCAGCGGCCGCGAACACGCGCGACGCCCAGAATTGTGTGCCGAAGTACGACTGCATGCAGTTGGTGGAAGGAATCATGTTATGGATCGCCGACACCTGCGCTCACACCTTCCGGCGGCATCCCTGCCGGCCTCAATCCAAATGCCACCGCCTTCGAGAGGTTTGCTCGCCTGCATCGGCTCTGTGATTGTCGTCATGCCAACGTTGTACGCCGATGATTGACTGTTTGGAACTATCGAAGCTGGACGAAGCGTTTGTAGAACGCGGCCGCGATCTGGTCCGGATCGCCGTAAACGGCTCCCGGCGGGCCGACCACTTCCTTGAGCCAGCGCGGCGGTTCGGCTGGCGATAAGCGTGCGCGCAGAGTCAGATTGGTCCGGTCTAATTCCAAGATAGAGTTTGGAGCAATGCCGTGCGTCTCGAACTCGCGGCGCACGCGTTCAACGATCTTTTCCCAGCGCTCGTCGATCAATGGCGCGAAAACCCGGCTAACGTTCGGGCGCGCGCCGTCGATGTCGGTGAATCCGTACTCCTCTGCAAGTTCCCAGGAAGACAACAACGATCCAGTTTTCAGGATAACCCGAGGATCCGCCGCCAGGGCAGCCACGGCGCGGCCGACGTAGAACGGCGTTTCAGAACCAGCGAAAAACGGGTCCTTCTTAATCGCATCTCGCCAATTCGATTCTGTTACACCGAATCGTTCAAGCACAGCTTCGGAACGCAGGAAGCCCGGGGTCAGCGAGACGGCTGTGATTCCATGCGGAATCAGCTCCGGAGCCAGCAGTTCCGCAATGCGCATCACTGATTGCTTCACGAAGCCATAGAAGAAAGTGCCGCCTCCCTGATCGGTGATGCCGACGATCAGGCCGCCATTCTTCTTTAGCATCAGGGAAAGCGCAGCATGCGTCGTGATGAGATGCGAGTTCACGCCGCGTTCGACCGAGAGGAATCCGTTATCGAGTGACAACTTCCAAAACGGTTTCCATTCGTACAGGTCGTCACCGTTGACGTTGTTAACTAAAATGTCCAGACGACCGTGCTCGGAGGCGACTCGTGCAAATAGACGCCGCACTTCTTCGGGGGCGGTGTGATCCACCCGCATAGCGATCCCGGTGCCGCCAAGCTCGCTCACCATCTGTGCTGTATCGTCTATCGTTTCGGGACGTCCTGGTGTTGACAGCCGACCGCGAACGCTGCGGGCCGTGCAAAGCACAGTGGCACCGGCCTCGCCGAGCATGCAGGCAATACCACGACCGGCACCGCGCGTTGCCCCGGCGACGACAGCGACCTTTCCTTCGAGAGGTTTCGATGTGGGCATGAGAACTCCTCGGCGAAACTCTAGATGAAGTCCGCACGCCGTGTCTTAGCCTTTTTTGATCAGCCCCAAAATCGTATAAGGTTTGGCTATGGTTCCGCCGAACGCATCAAGGTCAATGGGCGTAATACCGATTTTCCGGAAAATGGCGGCCCTTCTACCGGCGCGTGAAAGTTCAACAGAGTCTGGTCCAGCTACGTCCAGCTCAGATCGTGACTGCCGTAGGGCAGATCCCGGAAGCGCTTACCGGTAATCTGGAATATTGCGTCGCCGATCGCGGATTGGACCGAAGTGGCGCGGTCGTGCCCCATGCCGAGCAGCCAGTGCCCGGTCTTGAAAAAACGGATGTTGATCTCGGGCGGGTCCTCGTCGATGCGCGACAGCTTGAACGCATTGAAATTATTCTCAACGATGTGCCCGTCTTTGATCGTGTTCGCCTGGTGCATTGCGTCGTTATAGAACCAGGTGATCTGACCTTCGAGCTGCTTCTTCACCGATAGCGGGTTGACTAAGCTGAAGCCTGTTTCATGAGCGATGTCGACGCGCTCCAGCTTGACCTTGCCTTCGCGGTTCACCGAGACCGTGTGCACCATGGCGCTGATGGTTGCCATGCGGTTGGTTTCGCCGCCTCTCTCCTCGAGCGCGATAGCCCGCGCGGTGCCTTTGGGGAGCGGCTTTCCCCAACCGGACATCTCCGCGGCAATATCGAGTGCGCGGATCATGTCGTCCTTGTAGGGCAGGCTCGTGCGGGCAATGAGCTCGCGCCGATAGCGGTATGGGTCCATACCTGCGGCATGTGCGA
>QHXA01000130.1 GCA_003222755.1 Acidobacteriota bacterium | reverse complement strand
GCGAAATCGAGTCCGGCGCAGGCCGACCGGACGCGGCGGGCGCAACACACCGCCAACGGTCTTTGGACCGGAGCAACACACCCAGCGATCTGTGGGTAAGGGTTGGTGTCGCGTAAGTCCCAACTTCTTGCTAAAAAAACAAGAAGTAACATCCTTGTTACACAGACCACAAAGGCAGACAGGCGCGCGATGTCTGCCTTCGTGCTTTTATTTCAGATCTCCCCTTGAGATCAGGCGTTCTGAATTTGGTGGCCGCTATTGAATTTTAATGTCCAGAAACTGTACAGAACTATGTATGAAAAACGTGCAGATTACGATAGATGAGGAAACACTCAAGCAGGTGGATCAAGTGGGAAAGCCGCTGGGTCTTAAAAGATCAGAGATCGTTCGGCAAGCGCTCCGTGAATGGCTTCGCCGGCACGCGGTAACGACTTTTGAACGGGAATGGATCAACGCACTCGAACGGAAGCCCGATGAAGGCGATCGCGCCGAGGATTGGATAACCCTGCAAGCATGGACTAGGAAATGAATCGGGGTGACGTATGGCAATTGGACTTCGGAGGACGCGCGGGCCGGCGACCGGCACTCATCATTACTCGGCAGGGTGTAATTTCCCATCTCAACAAGCTCACAGTCGCCGAGATCACGTCTTCTGCGAAGGGGTATCCGACAGAGGTGGCGATTGGACATAAAGCCAATCTGCCGAAAGAGTCATATGTGCAACTGGACAATATTCAGACGGTTTCCAAAGCCCGCTTCGTGAAGTATCTTGGAGCCCTCGACGGGGCTATCATGCAGACGGTTGGGCTAAAGTTGGTGCTGGCGCTCGGACTCGAAGATTGCGTCTGAGTGGCTAAAGCTACGCGATTTACATAGTCGACCGATACTAGTCCAAACGCGCAGTCTCGGGCCGGGCAACGGCGGATTGCACGCCGGGCGGTCATTTCTTACGGCTGCGCGCTGTCGCGCTTGCGCTCCGCGTCTTACGGCTGCGCGCTGTCGCGCTTGCGCTCCGCGGACCGCCCCTACAGTTCTCAGAGCTTCGCGAGCCGGCCCGTACTGTCGCCTTGCTTGTCTTGGTGAATGTCATACAGATCCAAGATGCTCAGGAGGAGATTTCCGGTTGTGACTGTCTTTCTATCGAAATGGATGTGGCGTCCGCCTTTGAGCTTGCCGTTGATACCGCCGATCAGGAAGTGCGGCACATCATAATGCTGATGCTGATTCGAGTTGCCCATATTTGTGCCGTGCAGAATCAGCGTGCGATCCAGCAGCGTGCCGTCGCCATCCTTTGTCGCCTTGAGCTTGTTCGCGAGATAAGAGGTTGTGTAGAGGTGATACCGATTCAGCTTCGAGTATGCCTTGATCTGCGCCGGATCGTCTTGATGGTGTGACCCACCGTGGAAACTAACGCTGACACCCCCCTCGGGAAAGAGAGGATCATTTTTCGGGAATGGATACGTTTTCCCCGTGAGATCGCGCGCGCCGAGCAAGGTCACGACACGTGTGATATCAGCCTGCAACGCAAGCGCTGCGAGGTCCCAATGCAGCTTGATGTGATCGTCGAACTGCTCCGGTATGCCTGACGGTTCTGCAATTTCAGGAACAGAGCTGGACGCCTTGGCGGCCAACTGAATCCGGCGCTCGATCTCACGGATCTCCTCCGCGTACTGATTAACGATTTTTTGATCCGAAGCACCCAGATTCTTCTTCAGGCCCTGCAATTCCGCCACAAGCGAATCCAGAATGCTGCGGCTCTGCCTCATACGAGAGGCGCGGACTTCTGGAGTGGCGCCACTGCCGAACAACCGTTCGAAGACGACTTGTGGGTCCAGCTCCATCGGAAGCGGACCGGTCGCCGTGGACCATGAAATCGAATTGGTATACGAGCAGCTGTAACCTTCGCCGCAGTTGCTCGAACTCGAATTGGGGTCCTCCACTGCGAGCTGGAGCGATGGCAGCAGATTCTCTTGGCCGATCTTCTGCGCAATGACTTGATCAATCGTCGGCGTTCCCACGCTGGCATCCGAACCCGCGGTCTTCTTCGGTTTGATCGCGGTGAGGAATGCAGCTGCAACCCAGTGATCGGAGCCCGTAGTGCCCTCGGGCGGTTCAGCCGATTTCGACCAAAGCCCAGTGATGACGACTGTCTGATCCTTTACCTTCTCCAGTGGTTCCATGATAGAGGGTAACTTCTCAGAAAGCGGGCCTTCCTTTTCGGGCTCCCAATATCCGGGGGCCATGCCGTGTGGATAGAAGACTCCGACAAATCGAGGCTTTGCAGCTCCAGCCGGTGTTTGGGCCAGAGCCGTCGCAGCGGGAACCATCGACTCCAGCAACGGCAGAGCTAGTGTGACGCCCGCGCCACGGAGGAAGGTACGCCGTGGGATAGCACGTTTGGTTATGAACATTGCATTGCCCTCCTTAATTATTTCCTTTTTCTTTATTAATTTGGACGCTCGTCTCCTGCATCTTCATATTCATGAGGAACGGTTTGCTTTTAACGATATCCAGGACGAGCGTTGAGAACTTATTTCCATTTTTTCCGGCATCGTGCGCGATGGAACGGACCAGCGGCATATCTTGATATTCGACTCCGCGCCCGAGCGCGTACGTGAGAAGCTTCTCGACAGCCACTTGAACGAACTGATCCGAATAACCACTCAGCCATTTCCGCACGCCGGCCGGTCCGTTAATCTTTGTGCCATCGAACACGGTTGCCGTCGGATCGATCGCGTTGCCTTCATCTTGCGTGCGCCATGATGCAATCGCGTCGAAGTTTTCGAGCGCGAAGCCGATCGGATCCATCATGCTGTGGCACTGAATGCAATCGGAACGGACGCGATGGTCCAGCATCTTTTGCCGCATCGACGGAACTTTGGCATTCCCTGCGGCATCCGTCATTCGCGGTGGAAGAGGCGGAACGTCCGGCGGCGGATCCGGCGGCTTCATGCCGAGAATATTCGTCATGATCCACTTCCCGCGAGTGACCGGCGAGGTTCGATCGGGCTTCGCTGTGGTAACGAGAAGAGCACCCTTGCCTATCAAGCCCTTTCGCACATCCATGTCGGGACCGAGCGTGATCCGGCGGAATTGGCTTCCGTAAATATTCGGGATGCCGTAGTGCTTGGCCAGTCGCTCATTGACAAACGTATAATCCGCAGTCAACAACTCGGTGATGGGACGATCTTCCCGAACGATGTTATCGAATAACAGCTCTACTTCACGGCGCATGGCCTGACGCAACGGATCATCGAAATCGGGGTACAGCATGGGCAGTGGGCTCTGAGCTTGCAGTCCACGCAGGTTCAACCACTGTCCAGCGAAGTTGGCCGCCAGGGCTTCCGCTTTCTTGTCCTTCAACATGCGCCGGACTTGCTGCTCGAGTACCGCGGGATCTTTAAGTTTTCCCTGGCTGGCAACACGGATCAATTCATCGTCCGGGCTGGTACTCCACAGGAAGAACGAAAGCCGGGAAGCCAGATCGACATCGCTAAGACGATATGTTTCGCCGGGTTTCACGTTCGCCGGTTCGGCCTCAATCCGATAGATGAATTTGGGAGCGGCAAGCAGGCGCGCCAAAGCCATTTCGATGCCATTATCAAAATTGCTCTCCTTGCGGCCTTGTTTATAAAACTCCACCAACTCGGCGACATCCGATGAGGTCGCCGGACGCCGGAAAGCCTTCGTTGCCAGATTGGTGATGATCTTCGTTGCGCATGCCGTTTCATCCGCAGCCGTGGTCGGACGGCAAATGAAAATTTTGTGCCGGCTGGGCGAATCCTCCGCTTGGGTAGCGTTGAACGGCCCTTCAATCCGGACGGTGCCGACATGCGGGAAATAGGTGAAGCCCGGGGTGGGGCCAGTTTGCACCGTATCACGCATGAAGTGCTGATCCAAATCCAGAACCGGCGCGAAGTTGGTCTGCAGGAATGTGACGCCAAGCATGTGCGGACCGGCTTTCGTCGTAAACCGAAGACGCATTCCAGCCCGGCCTAAATCTGCACCCGACTGTCCACTGTTGATCGCACCCACTTGACGGCCGGCGCAATTGGCTGCGGGCGCTCTTCCCCCGCCCTGCCAATCCAGCATCGCGATGCGCTCGGAATCCAGGAGAACTTCCAACCTTTCGCACGGCACTGAACCGAAACCAGTCGGGGACATGTTGTCGCCGAAGATCGGTGTGATGGTGAGTTGGTATTCACCGTCAGACGGAAAAACGTGCTTCACCAGCATTCCGCCGCGAGTACCGAAAGGTAATCCTTCAATGTGGTAATCCTGTGACGTATCTTCTGGGGTTCGGTAGACGGTCAGCGAAGGCGTCGCGGGCTCGCCGATTGCCAATCGGCTAATCTTTTGCGCCGCAGAAACGTATGCTTCAACTAATGTGGAAGAGACGCCAAGCGCGCCCGCGATGTTGTCAAAGCCGTGGGTCGAGTCATCTGAGGGCAGATACTTGCCCGGGTCCACATCCAGATCCAGCAAGTCTCTGATGACATTCGCATATTCCGTGCGATTCAGCCGGTGCAGGCCCGGAGGAGGCGCATACGCGACGGCCGTCCGGTCCAGTTCATTTTCCAGCCAGGTGATGAAACCTTTGTATGTTGCCGGATCCGGCCGTTTCATGCCCGCCGGCGGCATCATGCCCGCGCGAAGCTTGCGGGCGATAAGTTCCCATGTCTCCGCGTTCTTTTCGACATGCGCGATGTCGAGTGCGTCGAAATTGATCTTGCGCGCTGAGTCCAGACCTGCCGCTTTCGCTTTATCGCTATGGCAGGTCATGCAGTATTGAGAAACGATCGCTTTTTGTGCGCCGGTTGAATCTGCGGTAGCAGCGGCCGGTGGAGTCTGCTGGCCAGCCGTCTGCCCATAAACGACAAAAACGAGCGACATGATCGCAATGCAACCAAGCACAATTAAGAATTTTTTCATGGATTGCCCCGCTGATGGAAACCTGCAGAAACCATTGATATAAATTGCCGCCAAAAGGATATATCAAACCCCCAAAAGACGTCCATTTGATATTTCAAAATTGCGTCCCGCGGATGGCTAATACGGTAATCTTGTGGTACGTTTTTCAACGCGGTCCCGATACATTAAGTCATGCGTTTATTTCGATCTGCGCGAATCTTGATCTGCAGTCTAACCGTCCTCATACCGGCGGCGCCCCGTACGCTGCGTGAAGAAGTCAAGAATTCGGCAGCGGATCTGGCGCAGCAGATTCAAGCGCGGAAAATTGTCTTAAATTATGACGAGACACACGGTTATCTCCGCTCTCTGCTGAAGCAATTGAACGTCCCCATTTCCTCCCAGACTCTGGTCTTTTCCAAATCGAGCTTTCAGCTCTCGCAGATCGGGCCGGAAGCCCCTCGCGCTGTTTATTTTAACGATGACGTCTATGTGGGTTGGGTGAATCACGGCCAGTTCATTGAAATTGCGGAAGTCGATCCCCAAACGGGTCCGGTCTTCTACAAGCTGACGCAAGAATACGATCCTTATCCGCTGGTTCAGCGCGAAACGGAGGAATGTCTCGTATGCCACGATACTTTCCAGACGAGCACTCCGGTCCCGCGGCTGTTGATGCTCTCGGTTTTACCAAACCCGGAGGGCAATGCGCTGAAAGCGGCCGCGCTCATCACGAATGATCAGAGCCCCCTGCGTGAACGCTGGGGCGGGTGGTACGTGACGGGCACTCACGGCATGCAGCGGCACCTGGGCAACACGCTTGTCCGCGCTCGCGCAGACGATGTCGATGACATGAAGAAGTTCATCGCGCGAATGGATTTAAGCGTAGGCGCGAATGTGACCGACCTCCGTTCGAAGTTCGACACGAAGGAATATCTAAGCCCACACAGCGACATCGTTGCGCTGATGGTCCTCGGTCATCAAACCCATGTGCACAACATGATCACTTCCGGTGTTTACGAAATTCGTGACGCTATCACGCAGGGCCTTTCACGAGAGAAGATGGCCGATGCGGTGAAAGATGCGGGCGAGAGAATCGTGCGCGCCATGCTGTTCGTCAGCGAAGCCCAATTGACCGAGCCGATCCGCGGCACATCCAGCTTCGCCGAAGAGTTTATGAAACGAGGACCGCGCGACAGCAAGGGACGCTCGCTGCGGGATTTGGATCTGCAGCATCGGCTGCTTCGCTACCCGCTCAGTTACTTGATTTACTCCAAGTCGTTCGACGCAATGCCAGGCGAGCTGAAGGATTATGTTAATCGCCGAGTCCGGGAGGTCCTCACGGGTGAGGACAAGAGTGCGGATTTCCAACACCTCTCGGCGGAGGACCGGACGGCGATCCTTGAAATCTTGCGCGAAACCAAGCCCGGGTTTTGATAATCGCACGCCGGAGGCGTGCTGAGAAATTAGCCAGGGGTACGCGTTTTTGGCGTACCCCTGGACTGCATAACTAAGCTAGCGAACCGCAGCCTGAAGGGTGTCGAGGATTCCTCGCACCCTTTCAGGATGCGGCACCGTTTGACGGTTTCTTTGCAGGGGTACGCAAAAAACGCGTACCCCTGGCTAATTTCCTTGCACCGCTCCGCGGTGCTTACAGTTTTCATTCGATTGCTATCCGCGACGGCCGCGTCTCGGAATTGAGAAGGGCTGAGTCTGTTCGGCGCGCTGTGTATCCTCGGGCATTCTGTCGAGAGTGACCGAGTGCTTCCGTTCGACGCCGTCCCGGAGTACCGTAAGATCGATCGTCGTTCCGGGCGCCATCGACCCCACGGCATTGCGAAGAGAGCGGCCATCGATATCTTTGCCGTTTAGCGCCACGATGACATCATCCTTTTTCAAACCGGATTTCAACGCTGGTCCATCGGGCACAATCTCAGTGACCACCGCTCCCTTCGAAACCTTCACTCCGAGTGCCGATGCCAGCTTCGGAGTGAGTTCCTGGAAGTAAACACCGAGCCGCGCGCGGGTGACGACTCCTTGCTCCTTCACCTTCCTGACGCAGCGGACGATCCGGCATCCGAAGCCCTGGAAACACATTGCCGAATGGATTGTCCTGGTCAAGTGCGGATGTCCGGATCACCCTTGCCGAGGCGATATTAACGACAGCCGGCAAAACCGCCTTCACCACCGGTGCAAATGTCGCCGGCATTGTGGCGGCCTCGCGAACCGGCGCGGCTGCAGCAATCGCCTGTTCCGGCGCATGGGCCGCCTGCACCATTGAGGCGCCGACAAAAGCTCCGCCAGCCATGGACCCGATGCTGAGCAACAACGCTGCAATAATCCACATTGGATATCTACTTATCCGATTCATGATTGATTCTTCCCTCGAGAGTTCAAAATTTTTTGACACAGCAAAATCGGACGGATCAGCCGCGGATTCGTGAGTGAGAGCTACAGAAAATAACCGGTCATGCCGAAGGATGTATCGGAGGTCCTCAGAAACCGTGAAGCTCAGCGCATCGGCGTTAGCCGGGTGGATTATTTTCGTATCTGCCGCGTTTGCGCAAGCGCAGGAGAAGTCCGGACTGGAAACAGAACCACAGCCGGGTCCCTCCTTGGGGCGCGAAGCGCAAGCGCTATCGCGCTTGCGCTTCGCGCCCCAAGGAGGGACTTCCGGCTCATTCTGTTTTCCTCGTTTACTGCAAATTGTCAGGGCCAGGTCAGGATGCCTGAAGTAGGATTTTTTAAACTTGAACGCGCATTAACGCCCCGCGCCTACATACTTACTGCTTTTCCGAAACCGAGAGATTCTGCTCAGCGGCGTTCGAGCGGCGGCACATTCGTTGGAGGAAATTCCACGTCTTGATACACATCGGTCAGCGTTAATGCACAATCGAGCGTCGCCAACCGGAGCGTCTGATCCAGCCCATTGAGTTCCTCATAGCTCCATGTCGCATATGTCGCATCCGCATTCTTGACATAATGCGTGGCGTGCGGGCGGTGCTGGGCGATCAAGAGGTATTCCGCAAAACTCTCAATGGATTTGTAGTGCGTGAACTTATCGCCACGGTCATAAGCCTCCGTCCCTAGTGAGAGCACTTCGACAATCAAAGCCGGATTCGCCAGCACATCGAGACCGCCAATCGACTCACTGCGCGGCGCTTCGCATAACGCTTGATGTCCGGATACCGGTATGGCGGCAAACTGGGCACTTTAACGCGCGCATTCGATGGCAACACTCGGCAGGGACGCCCGCGTAAGCTGTTGCGCAACGAAACAATAACGTTGGCGACGATCTGTTCGTGCGCCAAACTTGCTCCGGCCATCGAAAACACTTCGCCATCGAAGTACTCGTACTTCTCATCCGACGAGAGTTCCAACGCGAAATACTCTTCTAGCGTGTAGCGACGATCCGGCAGTATCGGCATTTGCGTTGCTCCGCGCGTAATTATATGTTCGCTCGCTCTCAAATCCGTTGAATCCGCCGAATTCGTGGCTTATTCTCGCTGCCACTACGATGATCGCTATCGGCACACGATTGGGCGCATATCAGATCACATCATTCCTAGGTCACGGCGGAATGGGTGAGGTCTATCGCGCAACGGACACCAAGTTGAATCGCGATGTCGCGCTGAAATTCTTGCCGGAGCCGTTCACATCCGATCGGGACCGGATGGAGCGATTTAAGCGCGAGGCGCACGTACTCGCGTCATTAAATCATTCGCATATTGCGGCGATTTACGGATTCGAAGATTCCGAGCCGATGCCAGCCCTCGTGATGGAGTTGGTCGAGGGGCCGACGCTTGCCGAACGTATCGCGCAAGGTCCGGTTCCCATCGACGAAATTTTGAGTCAGTCGAAACAGATCGCCGAAGCGCTCG
>QHXA01000786.1:3599-4834 GCA_003222755.1 Acidobacteriota bacterium | reverse complement strand
CTCGGTTTGTTCGCCAACTCGCTTCCCTGGCGCAGGGAGAAGGCGAGCAGCAAGCGGTTTATTCCACCGGAAGGCGAGCCAGGCGACGTCTCCGAGAATTCGGGCGATCTGCTCCTCCGACACGTCGCCAGGAAGCGGCAGTGTATCGACTCCACCCGCACAGACTGCCGAGTACGCCAGAATCGAATCCAGCGTGAATGTTCCTTCCGACCAGCGCTTCGCAAGGACGTTGTCTTCCATGATTGGAATCATCAAACCCGAGTAGCCCGTCCGCTTCACCGTTATGGATTGCACCGCACGAGTAACGATCCCTGACGCCGTTTCTGTTCCAACGGATCCAAATGGTCCATCGAGGAAGTACTCGATCGCAGTCGCAATCGAACGATCCCCGATAGGCGCGGGCGTGGCATCAATTCCTTCGTAAGTCCAGCCCGTAGTCTTCGCCACTTGCATCGCAATCGCTTCGACTTGTTTCGTATAGGTGTTCAACACCGCGGATAGATGTTTTTCCGCTTCGACTGGGTCGCGATACTGGCGAAATACTTCGCCAACCACTTCGGCGCCCTCCATCGCGATCGCGAACGCGTGACCTTTACCAAGGTGATACGACCCCGGATAGTACGGTCCATACGGCTTCATCATCGCGATCGTGCCAAAGTTGAAGTTGGCATCGCCGTGCGGGCTACGCTCCGAAAGTTGCTTGATGATTCTCGCGGCCTGACGAATCCCATTCCAATGAATGCCCTGTTCGTCGGCTGTAATCAGGTTCGCGTTAACACTGACCTTAGAAAGAATCTCGACGAGCAATGAGGCCGCAGCCGGATCATCGTTGTCATGCACCATCGCGGCGCCGATATTCAAACCGCTTCTCTCCTTTAAAGCCGCCTCTCGCAACTTACCTACAAATGCGACGGCATCCTCTGTCTTCATACTCTTCGTGTACTGCGGAAATGGCTGCGTCGTGATACGCCCCCCGGCGCCTTCAAAGCCCGCCTTGTTGAATGCGATTTTCGCGGCCGCGAGGAACTTTTGCGCATCCTGAATCCGCACAGCGTAATTGCTCGTGTCGATCTCGATGAAGGCAGTGACGGCACGAATCCTCGGGCGAACTTCGGCTGAAGACGCTAGACGAACGTCGGAAGCCCACGACAGAATGGCGAGACATAAGCAGAAAAGAGTTTTGCGCATCGCAGCGTTTATACAACGGCTTCGCACGAAAACAAAGGCATGGGTCA
>QHXA01000786.1:2584-3328 GCA_003222755.1 Acidobacteriota bacterium | reverse complement strand
TTCTGGCGCGACGAAGAAGCGGTGCGTGTTTGGCGGAACCTCGAGGGGCATCGCAAGGCCCAGGCACAAGGGCGAGCGGGCGTGTTTGCGGACTACCGCCTTCGCGTAGCCCGCGTATTGCGCGACTATGGCATGACCGAACGCCACGATGCACCAGTAGACAGTCGAACAATTCATGGCTAGCGGAACGTCATGCTTTGCGTGTCTTGGACGGAATGGGCGAAACCAGACTGCCGGCAGCCTTCTGCGACGGGCTCGATAAAACGATGGAGCATCGACGTATCGCGCCTCTACTACCCGAGCCGAATAGTTCAGGTGAAGCGAAATGGGTCTGGCCCTTGCGGAATCCCGAATTGTGTATAATCCGCCGCTGGAGAAAAAGCGCCAATGAGCGAAACACGTCCAACTCGACGCGAAGTCCTGCTAGGCCTGGCTGCAATACCTCTCTTACAAGGCAATCTCGCGGCAGAGGACCAGGCTTCATCTATTTGTTTTATGAGCACGGTCGAAATGGCCCGTCTGATCCGCACGAGGAAGCTGTCCGCACGTGAAGCCCTTGCTGCGCACTTGAAGCAGATCGAGCGCGTAAACCCGAAGGTCAATGCCATCGTTACCCTGGTGGCAGAGATGGCCGCGGCCGAGGCAGCGAAGGCCGATGAGACACAGGCGCGCAAGGAAACATTAGGACTGCTGCATGGTCTGCCGGTCGCGCACAAAGACCTTATGGAGACTCGAGGCATCCGG
>QHXA01000786.1:0-2437 GCA_003222755.1 Acidobacteriota bacterium | reverse complement strand
AACAAGGTTTTCGGTGCAACGTATAATCCCTACGACTTGTCGAAGACATGCGGCGGATCCTCTGGTGGCGCGGCCGTCGCGTTGGCTTGCGGACTCGTGCCAGTTGCCACTGGCTCCGATACCGGCGGCTCCCTACGCAATCCCGCCGCATTTTGCAACGTCGTTGGCTTCCGACCTTCGATCGGACGCGTACCGAACCCGAAAGCCGCGTTCGCGTGGTCGACGCTGAGTACGTCCGGATGTCTGGGACGTTCGGTGGCCGACCTGGCGTTCGCCCTAAGCACAATCGCAGGGCCTGATTCCCGAGCACCGCTCTCCATCAACGAACCTGGAACACGCTTCGCCAAGCCTCTCGATCGCAACTTCAAAAACGTGCGAGTGGCATGGTTCAAAAACTTCAGTGGCGTGCCTTTCGATGCTCGCGTACGAAACCTGGTAGATGGGCATCGCACGACATTTGAATCACTCGGGTGCATCGTCGAGCACGCCGAACCGGACTTCGCCCCTGCCGAGATCGCCTTTCGCGTATTGCGTGCATGGAATTCGGCGAATACCTATGGCGAGCGACTGCGTGAGCATCCCGACGCCTTCAAAGAGACGCTCAAAAGTGAGATTGAGGAAGGGCTGCGACTGACAAGCATGGATCTTGGGCGGGCTGAGACCGCTCACGGTCAGCTTTGGCGCCGCTTTCAGGCATTCCTCGAGAAGTACGAATACTTCGTTCTGCCCACGACGCAGTTGCCGGCATTCGATGTGAACACGCCTTATCCAACAGAGATTGCTGGTGTGAAGTTCAATAGCTACATCGATTGGATGAAGTCTTGTTGGTACATCTCCGCGACGGGCAATCCAGCAGCCTCGGTGCCGGCCGGCTTCACGCCTGAAGGCCTTCCGGTTGGCATACAGATCGTCGGCCGCCATAACGAAGATTTCAGCGTTCTGCAAATGGCGAATGCCTTCGAACAGGCAACGGGCTTCGGTAAGAAGCGTCCAGTCATCTTGTAGAGGGCAATCCAGTCGATCCTTCGTAGCGCAATACTCTCGACCGCAGTGTTCCGCAGGCTTCAATCGTGCAATAGACGGATAATGCGGCCGTCGTCGTCGAGAGTCACGGTTTGGGTATTCGAACCGTGCTGATCATGGCCGTGCCGCTGACACCGTAGACGAGACTAAGTGGATGAAACATGGCGGGACCCAGTTGAAAGCCGCCGAGCCATAGGTCCGTACCAATGGCCTGTTGACGGAAGGCTACTCCCAGTAAAGCAACGATAAGTACGCTCGTGGGGATCGGCGTGCCCTCGAAGTATTTAACTTTACCTGTTTTGGCATCAGACAATGCGGCTGCCGTCACATTGAATCGCGCCAGACGGCTGATACCGCACCCGACAAAGTACGCGAGGATCAGCATGTCCCATCCGCCTCGCATTCCCAAAGTGAACCCCAGAACCGCGGGCGCCACTCCAAAGGAAACAATATCGGCAAGCGAATCCAGGTCCGCACCGAGTATCGACTGGCGGCGTGAACGGCGCGCCCAATAGCCATCAGTGACATCGCACACGAGCGCGACAAAGTGAAGCATGAACGCCATCCAGAAGAATCTATTCCGACCTTCGGCGATGTAATTGAGGCAAAGAAAAATTGCGATCGTCCCGCTGCCGGCATTGCCTAAGGTGAACAGGTCTGCAACCGTGTACGACCGGAACATCGAAAGGCGCTGCTTTTCGGGCCGTTTGAATGTCGGCATCATCCCGGAGTCCTACTCGTAGCGTGCGAAAGCCAATGGTATTACATACCTCAGTTTGAACGGCCGCAAGCACCGTTCAGAAACTGGACGTCTCACTGCCCGGCCGGCACCCGGCACCTACGGACAATTGATCACAATCCGGTCTGATGCCCGCGTCTTTCAAGGCGTCAATTGCTCCAATGTGAGCGACTCCTCCCGCCTCGCCAACGGAGAGAACAAGGCACGTTTTCTTTTTAATCACAAATTCCTGTGTCGCGATAAGGAAGGCAGATCCCCCTTTGTTTGCAGCCTCCAATCTAATGGTGTGGGAGCCATCGACAAATCGATGCGTTTCCAAGCGGAACGTGAAGCCCGGCTGTGATGTGCTGCAATGTTGGATAGAGGGATTGGCGATGCACACATCTTGACGATCCATGCGCTTCAACACAGTCGCTTCGATAGGCTGTCCGTCGATGGATACTTTTATGAACGGCTGAATATCCGAAGAATCTAACACCCAACCGCTTACTTCAATCGTTGGCCCGGAAACGATCGTGCCGGCCGACGGCATATCCAGATATCCGAAGGGCGGAGGCGCTGCGGATTTCGGCGGTGCTGTTGTCGTACTGGAGCTGCACGCCGACAATACTGTGGCAATCAACGCAAGCAAGCCTCTCACTCCGGCTCGATACATGGGCGGCGCCCTCGAGAGAA
>QHXA01000785.1 GCA_003222755.1 Acidobacteriota bacterium | reverse complement strand
CTGGCCGAAACGAGCAAGTTTGAGGTTACCTGCCGCTGCAGGCTGAGGTTCCAGGACTCGATGTACGTCGGTTTGATGTCGTAAGGTGTACTGAGAAATGGCCCATTCAGCACGAATGGCGCATTCGCGTCATACGTGATCGGGAATGGATTCCCGCCGGGATACCCCGACCATGGGCTATCCAAGCCACCTGCGGGATTCGTGATCGTGACCTGGGAACCCCATGGTGGAGCAATCGACGTGTTGAGGTGGTACTGGCCATTGACGAAGTCATGCGCTATTCCAAACGACGCGCGCAGTGATGTCCGGTTGTTGCCGGTGAGATCCCAGGCGAATCCCGCCCGCGGCTGCAAGTTCAACCAATGCCGGTTCATTCCGGAATGCGTTGGAAAACCCGAATCGCCAGGGTAGTAAAACCCCGCCGGCGCATTTCTATAAATCGCTGTTTTGATCCCTTGCTGGAAACGGCTGTAATCGAAATTGTAGATGAAGCCGTTGGCGAGTTGCAGCGTCAAGAACGGTTCCCAACGTAGACCATAATTCAGCGTCAGCCGCGGCGTGGCTTTCCAGGTATCCTGCGCGTATACGCCCAGGTACCACTGCCGCATGTAGTAATCATTCGGCATCGATTGAGTAAATGAACTCACTCTGCCGGTAAGGAAATCGGCCAGGCTCAGCCCGCTATTCGAGCCATCAAACGTGAAGGCTGGAGCCGATCGCACATTTGCATTTTGGCTGACGTACCACCGCGCAGCGCTTATACCGAATGCCAGTTGATGAGAGCCTCGAACGAGACTCAGATCATCCGAAGTTTGGAACGTATTCGTTCTGAAGAAAGCTTTCACGCACGTTCCACAGCCGAGGGAAAACCCGCTATTGACTGTGATGATCGTGTACTTCGGAACGCCTGTATAAGCGGATATGCCGACATCGGACGGAGCGAACACTTCGGGGCTCAGCCGGTGAATGGCCGTCCGGTTCACCGCCAGACGATACGAATTGATCGTGTTGGCATTGATTAAATATGTATCGCCGAATGCGTACAGCTGCCCTAATTGGTTTCTGGCGAATGCCTGCTGCGTGAGCACGTTATTCGGGTTGTATGGATTGGGATCTGAAGAGGGCAGCAACATCAGTCTTCCAAAAATCGACTGCTTCTCGCTGTATTGATAATCGATTCGGCCGATCGCGTTGTGG
>QHXA01000778.1 GCA_003222755.1 Acidobacteriota bacterium | reverse complement strand
AACGGCGAGGTTATCTTTCGTGATGATAAGCTCCTCACCGGGAGGCAGGTCATCAATCAGTTCAGGAAGCTTGGCTTGCGCTTCCTCAATAGAAATTCTTGTCATTGGCTCCTCCAACTACCTGATTGTAACGCAGCGGCGGTAGCGGTTGTGATTTTGTCGATGTCTTCAAACGGTAGCCGAGCCGGCCCTTTCACGATCGTCATCCGACAACTTCCAGTTCGGATCACATTGCTGGATCAGTTCGGCCACAGTGTAGCGGCGGTTTCGAGGGCGAACCTCCTGATCAGACCGAATGCAGAACCAATTTTCAAGACTCGAGCCCTGTGCTGCGGCTTCCGCTTTTAGCACCACTACCTGGTCGTCGGGAAGCCCGATTTTCACGGTCGTCATAAGAGAATTCCTATCGTTCTATCGGATCGATCACCCGCCGAAAAACTCGCTCGACGTAGAAGCACGCAAATCTGTTTGGGTGGAAAAACCACCCCCTGCATTGCTGTGACACAATAGCTGTCTCAAAAGGGGAACGGCACTCTGAGAGCATCGATTAAGCAATTTAAAATAAAAGATTTATGCCGGAGGGGGGACTTGAACCCCCACGGTACTAAGTACCGGCAGATTTTGAGTCTGCTGCGTATGCCAATTTCGCCACTCCGGCGGCGTTTACCTTCAACAGTTTACCAAAAGCGTTCCGAAATCCCATGAATCTGTCGCCTATTTGTCGCCTACGGCGACTGGCTTCTTTGATAGTTCTTCCATCTCTGCTCGATGCGCGGCCAGTATACTTCGCGTCGCGTGATTCGGTGCAAAGTGGGCGTACCGCATCGTCGTCGTGATATCCCGATGCCCTAGCAATTCCTGAACGGTCCGGAGATCGATACCTCTCATGACCCACTGACTCGCACGCAAATGCCGGAAATCGTGGAACCCAACCCAATCCAAACCGACCGCCTTGCGTCCTGCATAGAACGGCCCTCGCGGATCGCGCCAACGGTCTTTCGTCAGCGCCAAAGCAAAAACATATTCGCAGCCGATCACGCGAGGTAATGACCGGAGCAATTCGATTGCGTAATCGGACAGAGGGACGTGACGTGTCTTGTAATTCTTGGAAGCCTCGACCGTCAGGTTTCGCTCGCCAAGGTTCACGAACTTCCATTTCAGCAGCAACCCTTCAGTCATTCGAAGAGCTGTTTCTGCCAACACTCCGACATAGCAACCGATAACGTGATTTTTTGCCAGAACTGCGTTTATGAGACTCCTTTCTTCTTCCAGATCCATGACGCGAAGCGCCTTCTCATCCTCCGGAATGCGGCCGTATCGCGCCATGGAATGAATCTGGATAATGCCCTTCGTCTTTAGAGCGAATGTGAACATGTGACTGAGAACGGCCAGACCGCGATTGACCGTAGGGCCGGCCACTGATTTCCTTCTTTCCTTTCAAAGAAGGCAGCGTGCGCCGCGGTAGACTCGGTCACCTTCACATCCCCTACAATTTTTTTGATGACCTTCAACGTCTCTTCCTTGAAATCCGGCCTTGTGTTGCGACCTTGCAATATTCCTCAAGGTAAATATCCGCGAACTCCCGCACCGTGAAATCCTGAGGCGGTTCCGGTGGCGGCTCCGTCAGTTCCTTCTTCAGCTCCTGCCACGTACCCATCGCGATCGCTCCTTCGATGCGGGTGAGTACGTTTTTCGCGAGAGTCTTGTTGGTGAAGCGCCGTCTGAAGCGAGTTCCGTCCGGCCAATACTTCGAACACACTGTGTATTTCTTAGTTGTACGTTTGTCCGTTTCCTCAAAGATCATGGTTTCCTTTCTCCACGACCTCTGCGGATTTTTCGCCGGCGTCATCATACCATCCGGGTAACGACCCGATGAATTGCTCAAGGTCTTCGAGCCGATAAGCCCGGCGGCCGTTCAGTTTAAACGCCGGTATTTGTTCCAAATCAGTGATTTTCTTCAGCGTGCTAAAAGCGATTAAGGAACGTGTTCCTATTTACGAGGGACGAATACGGATTGAGAGGGACTTCACGGTCTCATCAGCGATCAAAACCGAGAGGCTCGAATTGAAGGGCACACTAGAGTATCAAGCTTGTGACGACCAGATTTGCTACGCACCCACGAAAGTTCCACTGGTGTTCTCTCTCGAAGTCGAGCAGCTTGAGCGGCAACGGGTGCCCGAAGAACTGCGAAGGAGACCACCGGAAGAGTAACCAGGCATGTTCATCAACCATCATTCTTGATGATCAGATCGGCTGTTTCGCGTGGGCGATCCTTACGAAGGTGAATTCTCTGCGCAGGGAAGTATATGGTTTCATACGCGCGAATTGTTTCATCCTCGGGAAGATTCTCTTGACGGCGTGCGATCGCCCGTTTCAATGCAGTTTCGAAACTGCAATCGATCCAGATCGCAACGTCGAAATGATGGCGATACCGAGGCTTAAACAGGAAGACACATTCCAGAACAATGACATCTACGTTTTCAAAGGCGTACGGCTCGCTGCGGTATGTCGTTGTCGTCTCTTCAGTGAAGTTCATCATTCCGCTGTGGGATCGCTTCCTCTTAAGCGGAAGAACCAATTGTTCCAACATTTCATCCATCCGTAGGGCGTTTTCATAAAAATGCGTCGACGGGTTCTGCGTGTTGAATCGCGGTGTGGACAGGTTTAGCCATCCGTCGCCAGGTAGAACTACCGCATGGAGGTGCTGCTGGAGCAATCGTTGGACGATCTGGTTTGCGACAAAGCCTTTTCCGGAGCCATCGATGCCGGACACGCCGGCCAATATGCTTCTTCTGGCGTCTGATTTAGCGCGGCGGTCCAGAATCCCAAACACGGCAAGATCGATATTCGGCTCCATTACCGACACATGCCGGAAACAAGCCGTGACGACAGCACGAAATTCCCACTAGGAAAAATATTTGTCTAACTCGGGAATATTCCCAGATGATCCTGACATTTAACCCTATGACCATGAATGAAGGTCGTCCGCTTTCCATACCTGTCATCCTGGGAACCACACGCAAAGGGCGAATGAGCGCTCATGCCGCGCGCGGCACATTGATGAACCGGCATGCGGAAAAAACTGTCAAGGATGCTCGCGCTCTCGAAGGCGAAGTCATCGCCTCCATTCACTACTGTCCTGGCTGCGGCAAAGTCGAAGTCGAGATCGAATCACCAGATCAATAATTCCTTACGTTCCTGGGAATAAACCGACGGGCTCTGGGCATCTAGCCATCGAGGTGCAAACAATGAGCGCAAATCAGCACTACGACGTCATCATCATCGGAAGCGGCGCTGGAGGCGGCACGCTCGCCTACCGCTTGGCGCCGTCTGGAAAGAAGATTCTCCTGCTCGAACGCGGCGATTTCGTCCCACGTGAAAAGCAAAATTGGGACTCCCGTGCCGTTGTAGGCGAGGGCCGCTACAACAATGTCGAGCCTTAGACGTGAAGGGAAATGAATTCGTGCCAGGCGCTCATTACTTCGTCGGCGGCAACACTAAATTTTATGGCGCCGCTCTCGTCCGCCTCCGAAAACAAGATTTTGGAGAACTGCGGCACTACGGAGGGATTTCACCGGCGTGGCCTTTAACATACGAAGACTTGGAGCCGTATTACACCAAAGCAGAGTATCTGTATCAGGTCCACGGAGTCCGAGGCGAAGATCCGACGGAACCGCCCGCGAGCAAGCCTTATCGATTTCCACCGGTCAGCCATGAGTTGCGAATTCAGCAGTTGAGTGACGATCTGAAAAACCTCGGCCACAAGCCCTTCCATCTGCCGATTGGCGTTCTTCTGGACGAACAGAATCCACATAAGAGCAAGTGCATCCGTTGTTCGGCGTGCGACGGCTTTCCGTGTCTGGTGCACGCGAAAGCAGATGCGCATGTGATTTGTGTCGAGCCGGCGCTGGAGCACCCGAATGTCACGCTCTTGACGAAAAGCAAAGTGACGAGGCTGGAGACAGATTCCTCCGGCCGCGTTGTTACCAAAGTTCACGTGGACCATGATGGCATGCCGGAAACAAGCCGTGACGACAGCACGAAATTCCCACTAGGAAAAATATTTGTCTAACTCGGGAATATTCCCAGATGACGGTCTCGCAAATAGCTCGGGTCAAGTCGGTCGAAATTATATGTGCCACATCAACTCGGTCATGCTTGCCCTTTCGAAGTGCGAAAACGCAACGGTGTTTCAGAAGACCTTCGGTCTGAATGATTTCTACTTTGCCTCCAAAGAGTGGGATTTCCCGATGGGGCACATCTCGTTTGTCGGCAAGTCCGACGCAGACATCCTCGCCGCTGGAGCCCCGAAGATTGTTCCCGGATTCACGCTCGAGCTCATGGCGAGACACTCGCTGGATTTCTGGATGACATCCGAGGATCTACCCGATCCAAACAACCGCGTCACGGTAACGCGAGACGGCCAAATCCAACTCAGCTACAAATCGAACAACGATGAGGGGCACAAACGTCTCCAGGCGAAGCTCAAGAGTCTGCTCAAGCACGTAAATTGCACGGAAGAGGTTACCCACCTCAATGCATATATCGGCAAGCGTATCCCGTTAGCAGGAGTGGCGCACCAAAATGGGACGCTCCGATTTGGTCGGGATGCAGCGACATCTGTCCTGGACACGAACTGCAAGGCGCACGATCTGGACAACCTTTACGTCGTTGATGCCAGCTTCTTTCCATCGTGCGGCGCGATGAATCCCGCATTGACGATCATGGCCAACGCACTGCGCGTCGGCGATCACTTAATGGAGAGATTGAAATGACACTCGCAAGAACATATTCAATTCCGCGCGCACCGAAGTTGCGAATTGGGCTGCTCATTGTTCTGCTGTTTTCTCTGGTAGCCCAGTTGCCGAAGACGCTCGCCGGCAGCGATCGGCCCGCAGTCGCATCCCTCGATTCGATTGGCATCACCGTCAGTGACATCGATCGATCTGTGGATTTCTTTTCCAAGGTCCTATCTTTCGAAAAAGTGTCCGACACCGAGATTTCCGGCTCCGAGTATGAATACCTGCAGGGACTATTCGGAATGCGAGCGCGAGTCGTTCGCATGAAGCTCGGAGATGAGTCGATTGAACTGACCGAATATCTAACACCGAAAGGTCGGACTATCCCCATTGATTCGCGAAGCAACGATCGTTGGTTTCAACACGTTGCGATCATCGTTTCGGACATGGACAAGGCATATCAGTGGCTCCGACAAAATAAGGTGCTTTACCCGAGTGGAACAAGAATGCGGGAGGAATCAAGGCCTTCTACTTCAAAGATCCCGATCAGCACGCGCTGGAGATCCTTTGGTTCCCGACGGGCAAAGGTGATGCGAAGTGGCATCGGGAAACTCAAAACGCGAAGCGCAAGCGCGATAGCGCGCAGCCTCAAGGGCTGTTCCTCGGGATTGACCATACGGCAATTGTCGTTAGCGACACCGAGGCGAGCCTTCGATTCTATCGAGATGCTCTCGGATTGAAACAAGTCGGAGAAAGCGAAAACTACGGCGTCGAACAGGAGCATCTGAATAACGTGTTTGGCGCGCGTCTTCGCATCACGGCCTTGCGTGCTCCTTCCGGTCCCGGCGTGGAGTTTCTCGAATACATCGCACCTCGTGATGGACGCCCGTATCCCACGGATGCCAAAGCAAGTGACCTCTTCCAGTGGCAGACGAATTTCATCTCGACCGATGTGCGGGACGCTGAAGGCCGCTTGCGTGCAGGCAAGTTCGAATTCATTTCACCAGGAGTCGTCGGGCTTGCCGACGAACAGGCTGGGTTCCACCAAGGCTTGTCGGTTC
>QHXA01000779.1:2777-5043 GCA_003222755.1 Acidobacteriota bacterium | reverse complement strand
TGAAGAGGACCGCCCCTCCACCCGGGAGGAGTTGTGGCCAGGGGTGTCATATTTCACCATTAGTTATATCCAGGTTCGTCAGGGCCTGCGGTGTACCTCCAGCGGCAGAGACCTTCATGACACCTTGAAACTGAAATGGCGTAAAAACGATAGTGTCGCTACTTGGCCAGCTTGCGCCGCAAGCTTGAGGAACGTCGGCCACTGCCAGCGGCGCCCCACCGTTGACAGCAACCTTCTTTAATTTGCCGGCGGCGAAAAACCCTACCCATTGCCCGTCGGGAGAGAAGAAAGGACCATAGGCACCTTCGGTGCCGGGGATCGGTTTGGCGACGCTGTCCAGTGCGCGCAGGTAAAGCTGCGAACCGCCGCCACGGCTGGCAACATAGGCAACCTGCTTGCCATCGGGCGATATATCCAGAGCAGGAACATTCACGCCTGCCAATTGCTGGTCCGCTGCCAGCTCCATAGCAAACCGTGTGAGTGCCGGTTCTGTCGGTGAAGAAGTCGGCATGAGGAGACGGAAGGCGAGGACTGCGGCTACGGCCATTACTGCTGAAGCGAGGCTCCACAATAACGGCCGCTGCCAATGTTTACGCGTGGCCGTCTCGTCGCCAGCCGGGTGTTCTACAGTCGCGGGAGCAATCAACGCCTCCTCGATTTCGATCCGAGCGTCGGCAATATCATGGAGACGCCGATTAATGTCTTTCCGCAAGCACTTGTGGAGTAAATCCCGAATTTTCGCAGGCGTCGATGTTGGGAGCGCGTTCCAATCGGGCTCGCGCTCGATCACGGCAGCAATGGTGTCGTTCAAGGTCTCTCCTTCAAACGCCTGCCGCCGGGAGAGCAACTCATACAGGACGCAACCAAACGCCCAGATATCGGTTCGCTTGTCTAACGGCTTCCCCCGAACCTGCTCAGGGCTCATGTATGGAGGTGTGCCCAGAATCCGGCCCTCGTTTGTCAGCTCAGCACTGATAGTCGGCAACTCGGTAAGATTCACTCCCGCACCTTCGAGCGCGTAGGCCTTTGCCAGGCCAAAGTCCAGCACTTTGACCCTGCCTTCTGGCGTCACCTTGACGTTAGCGGGCTTGATGTCCCGGTGGATGATCCCTTTCTGATGTGCCGCCCCCAGCGCTTCAGCAATCTGCACAGAAATCCGAAGAGCCTCGTTGATGCTGACAGGGCCTGCGAACAGTCGCTCGGCGAGCGTCACGCCCGGGACCAACTCCATCACCAGCAGGTGTAAACCTCCGGACTCTTTCAGGTCATGGATTGCCGCAATGTTAGGGTGGCTGAGCGATGCCAGAAGCTGCGCCTCTTGCCGGAACCGCGCCATCCGCTCCTCATCATGCACAAAAGCCTGGGGGAGAACTTTGATAGCGACCTCACGCCCCAGAATCGTGTCCTTGGCGCGGTAAACCTCTCCCATTCCGCCTGCACCCAGAAGAGAAAGAATTCTGTGCGAGCCGATCTGTCGTCCGACGATCGACTCCGCCCCATCTGCTGACATAGTTGGTGCGGATTATAACACCGCGTGGATCTGACCTCTTGTCCTCTCAAGTGGCCTGGGTCTCGCGTCTGAAGTAGAATTGCTCTCGTGGTGTCGCGCTCGCCTCTTTTGGATCCGGTTGTCGAGGAGTTCCTTCATCAGATTGCGCCTATCCGGGAGCGGCTGGAGGAGCTTATTCTGTTCGGTTCCCGCGCGCGTGGAGATGATAATCCCTACTCCGATTACGACGTTCTTGTGGTCTTAGCCGAAAAGGACCGTGTATTGATCGATGCTCTCTACGACGCCACGATGGAAGTTCTCTACAAGACGGGCCGGTTGATTTCTTTAAAGATTTATCGCAAAGCCGATTTCGATAGATCAGCCGCCCTGCCCACGCCATTCATGGCCAATGTCCTTCGCGAGGGGATACGGCTTGGATAAAGCCTTACAGGAAACTGTCCGAGGATTGATGGATAAAGCGCGCGCGAAATTGACGGCTGCGGAAGATTGGCTGGCGCAGGGAAAATATTTCGATGAGATCGCCTCCCGGTGTTATTACGCCGCTTTTCATGCGGCGCAAGCAATGCTGGCGACCGAAGGGCTAACGGCGAACACGCATCAAGGCATCGTTTCGCTCTTCGGTCTACACTTCGCCAAGACTGGAAAAGTGAATCCCCGGCTCGGACGATATCTGAACAACCTGAAGGACGATCGTGAGTCGGGAGATTACGACCTCTACTCTGGACTCGACAAATCGGATGCCGAAAACGCGGTTCG
>QHXA01000779.1:0-2729 GCA_003222755.1 Acidobacteriota bacterium | reverse complement strand
GAAGCGCGCGTGTTCCTGGTTGAAGCCGAGCGATACCTCCAGCCTTTCTTGTCCTCGCCGGCATCCTGATTCATTCCCAACCTGTCGGCAGCGGCAGCCAGCCGCGAGTGAAGAAGTCGGAGAACGACAGGGCAAACAGGATACCGAGCCAGAAGAATCCTGCTCCAACGAATATCCAAAGCAGGCGCGAGCTGTAGCGGACGTGCATGAAGTAAAGAATGATCAGAGTCGCTTTGATGAAAGCGATTGTCAGGGCGGCCACGATGTTCAGCTTGCCCAGATGGATGTACGCGAGCGCGACGGTTGCCGCGAGAAGAAGTATCAGACCTGTGAACACGGCGTAGTACGTTTTCTTTTCGACAATATGTTCCGGCATCAGCTTCGGTCCACCAGGTAGAGTAGCGGAAACAGAAACACCCAAACGATGTCGACGAAATGCCAGTAGAGGCCCGACATCTCGATCGGGAAGTAGTATTCCGCCGAGAAGTTTCCCCTCCAGGTCAGCATAATCATGACCAGCATGATCCCAATCCCGACAATCATGTGAAGCGCATGCATTCCCGTCATCACGAAGTAAAACGAAAAGAAAATCTGAGCGTGATTCGTATTCGGTCCCGAAAACTCGAAATGCGAACCGGGGATCAGGCGCTCTTCATATTTGTGGTAGTACTCGAGTCCTTTGATTCCGAGAAAGACCGAACCCAGAAGCATCGTGGCCAGAAGGAACAGCACCACCGTACGCCGTCCGCCCAACTGCGCGGCATGAACAGCAAGGGCCATCGTTAAGCTGCTGCAAAGCAGGACGGCGGTATTGATCCCGCCGAGCAACACATCAAGATGGCGGCTAGCCTGAGCGTATGCTGCATGATATACACCTCGATAAACCGCATACCCAAGAAACATCCCGCCGAAAAACATCACCTCGGTGGCCAGAAAGATCCACATTCCAAGAGCTGCCGATTCGTGCTGCTGCTCGATGTCGTCAAATTGATGCGCAAGAGCGATTGAATGATCAGGCAACTTGTGGCTCCTTCACCTTCTCTTTACTGCCGTAGTCGTATGCTTCCCACGTGACAACCGGCGTCTCTTCAAAATTTTCGGTTGGTGGGGGCGATGGCGTTTGCCATTCCAGGCCGGTCGCGTCCCATGGATTGTCGCTGGCCCGTTTTCCGTATCGTATGGACCAGATCAAGTAGGCCATCGGCAACACATATCCAACTGCCAGAATCGACGCGCCGGCGGTGGACATCACATTCAAAACTTGAAACTCCGGCGGGTACGCGTGATAGCGCCTCGGCATGCCGAGATAACCAAGAACGAACTGCGGGAAGAACGTGAGATTGAATCCGACAAACACAACCAGGGCGGCAAAGCGGGCCCAGCCTTCGGGATAGAGTCTGCCGCTGATCTTGGGCCACCAGAAGTGGATGCCGCCAAGATAGGCCATGACCATACCGCCGACCATGATGTAGTGGAAGTGCGCAACGACGAAGTAGGTGTCGGTCACGTGCACGTCCACCGCAAGAGTGGCGAGGAAGAGACCCGTAAGGCCGCCCATCGTGAACAGTCCGATGAACCCGAGTGCATACAGCATCGGCGCATCGTAGGAGATCGATCCTTTATATAGCGTGGCGGTCCAGTTGAAGACCTTCACTGCCGACGGAATCGCCACCATGAAGCTGAGCAGCGAAAAGATCATTCCCGCATACGGCGATTGCCCGCTGACGAACATGTGATGGCCCCATACGAGAAAGCCGAGCACTGCGATCGCAAGACTCGCAAACGCAACGAAGTAGTATCCGAAAATGCGTTTCCGCGAGAAGCACGTGACCAATTCGCTGACCACACCCATGCCTGGCAGAATCATGATGTAGACCGCCGGATGGGAATAGAACCAGAACAGATGCTGGAACAGCAGAGGATCGCCTCCTAATCTTGGATCGAAGATTCCGATGCCGAATGCACGCTCGATTCCGACCAACAGCAACGTGATGGCAATTACCGGCGTCCCCAGCACCATGATCAGCGCCGTCGCATAATTCGACCAGATGAAGAGAGGCAGGCGAAACCAAGTCAGGCCCGGCGCGCGCATTTTGTGGATTGTCACGATGAAGTTCAGGCCCGTGAGGATCGAGGAGAAACCGGTGATGAAGATACCGACGGCCGTCGCAATCACGTGCGTGTTTGAATAGACACTGCTGTAAGGCNNNTGTAGAAGGTCCAGCCGGTGTCTACGCCCCCGGACACGATTGATCCCAGCGTAAACAGGCCGCCGATCGTGTAGATATACCAGCTCAGCAGGTTCAGCCGCGGGAAAGCCAGGTCGCGCGCTCCAATCATCATCGGCACGAGAAAATTGCCGAGTACCGCTGGAATTGAAGGGATAAGAAAGAAAAAGACCATGATGATGCCGTGCATCGTGAACAGCTTGTTGTATGTTTCGGCTTGAACCAGGTCGCCTTGCGGAGTCAGCAGTTCAAGGCGAATCAAGACAGCGAATGCGCCGCCAAGAAAAAAGAACAATGTGATGGAAGCCAAGAAAAGCAGCGCGATGCGTTTGTGGTCTTTCGTGAAGAGCCACGACCTCACGCCATAGCTGACGTTTAGATAATGCTCGCGATAAATCGAAATCGGTTCAGCGCTCATACACCGAGCCATCGCGCACCGCGGAAGGCGCTCCTAAGGAACTAGATCGGGGTAGGCGTAATCCCCTCCTCAGCCGAGGAGGG
>QHXA01000129.1 GCA_003222755.1 Acidobacteriota bacterium | reverse complement strand
GTGAGGTCCGGGCGCAGTTTCCAATTGTCCTTGAGGAATCCACTGAACTCCGTGCCGCGAAAATCTCGGAGCTTCAAGAGCAGTCCATCACTGATTCCCCGGAATACCTTTTCAGTTGGATTTCGGACATCAAATGCTTGATTGATGCTTGCTACTGAACCCGCAAGGTCGGTCAATATAGTTCGAGCTGCCGTCTGATTGTTCGCGCTCAGACCGGGAATGGCGACGTTGTCAATATTGGCCACAGGCACTCCGCCAGCGCCCAAAATGATGTGAAGGACACTTTCTATGCAGATATCTCCGAGCCGGTAGTGATGGAGTTTCCGAGGCTGCCTCTGCACGATGCCACCGCGTCGGCTGGTGGCTTGGGACCACAAGATGATTCCGGCGCTTACGTGGCGCCTTACGCCAACGCCCGGCTCAACTCTCGCATCCGATATGCACTGCCAGCAGGTGATTGGAGCGTGCAATGGAGCGCAGAGTTGCCCGATTATATGCACACAAGCTTTGTTCTACAGGCTGGCGAGAACGTTCTCGTTGAAGGTGAGCGCCAGTGGCTGCTGTTCGCCTCTGCAACCGGCCAAGAGATCGGGCGCGGGCAGAAGGGCCATTCCGATGTTTATCTGGACGCCGCTACGGGCGAGTTTTATTACATCGACCGTGACGATTACATCGCAACACATAACGCACGTGGCGAACTGCTTCATCTCTGCGCAGCGCGCCTGCTCGAGCAGTACGATCGTTTGGCGATCTGGCGTCAAAACAGCAAGTATTTCGTCGTGACGCGGAGCTGGGGAAAACCTCCTCGCGGGAAGGGCTATCTCTGGGCAGTGGAAAAGCTCGATCTGGGTGACACGTCCAAAATCGATTTTCAGAAAGTGCTCAACGATAAGAGGCGCGAAGCTATGGTCAGCCAGCCCGTAGAAACGCTCGCGCGTCCCCCGCGCGACGGCACAGTGGCCGTACTTGCCACGACCGACCGCTTCTATTTCATGGATGACAGGCTGAACGTCATCCGAGCAATCACCGGAGAATTCCAACCGCTCTCACTAAGCCTCGATGACACGGGCCGCCTCTACGTCTTGGTCCGCTCCAGCGGTGAGGGCCGCTTCTGGATTGTCACGAGGGAAGGAGCGCGCCTGCTCGACCTCGCGGTCCCGCTCGGTCAGGACACTTTTCCTCCTCCGCCAATCATCGACCGCTCCGGCCGTGCCTACCTGCTTTTGCCGGGCGAGGTTTTAGCATTGGACGCAACCGGCGAAATCGCTTGGCGCGAAAAAGTCGAAGGAACGCTTTTTGCTACTCTGACAGCCGACGGAACTCTCGTTGCTGCGGTCGGTCCCAATGTGCTCGCGTTCGATGCCGAGGGTAAGCAGAGAATCCTCGCCACAGTGGCGGATGACGCCCTTCGCACACCCCCGGTGCTTGACGCGCGCGGCCGGCTTTATGTGTCCTCCGAGCATCACCTGTATTGCCTTAACACGGCCCCGCGCCTACGTTAGGAACTCCCGAGGTCGAGGAATTCAGAGTGACGCTAAAAGATCAGCCGTAAAGCTAATTGAATGACGCGAGGCTGCGAATCGGTTGAGCTGCCGGTACTCGAGATTTGTCCGAAAGTGCCACTCGTAATGCTGGTGGTGGGATTGCGGAACAGCGCGTAATTAAACGCATTGAACATATCGGCCCGGAACTCGAGTTTTCGAGATTCGTCAATTTTCGTGATCTTGGCGATGCTCACATCGAAGTTCGCGCGAGTAGGGCCGCGGAATGCATTCCGGCCAAGATTGCCGTACGTTCGCTGTGATGGATTATTTACGGGATCGAAGCCGGCGGCAGTGAATTCGGCTCTCGAAAATGCGGCCGGATCGAAGAAGTAATTTCCTTTTTTCCCGTTCAGTGTTTGTGACACGTGCGGATCAAAGAACGTGATCGGTGCAACGAGGTTCGCTCGAACCAACGTCTGATCGCCCGCGCCGGATGGTCCCGGCGCTGTTCTGGACCGGCTCAGGCCGGCGCCCACATCGATTGGCTCGCCTGAGCGATAGTTGAAGATCGGCTGGATCGTCCAACCGCGCGTCAGCCTGGACGGACCGCCACCCCATGCCTTTTGGAACGGCAGCTCCCATGTGCCCGACAGTGAAATGAACTGTGGCAGGTCGTAGTCGGACACTGCTCTGAAGTGCTTCCGATCAAAGTACGGCACTCGCGTATTGTTGGCCCGAAAGCCCGAGGTCGTATCGATGGACTTGCTGTAGGTGTACGAGAACTGATAGCTGATGTTGCCCAAGCCGCGCACTTCGCGAGGTCTTCCGCGCAACTCAACTTGCAGCGAGTTGTAGTTGGCGAGTCCGACGTTTCCAAATGTATCGAGATAGCTGAAGGCATTCGCCGGGTTCCCCGACGGCAAATTGAAGATACGCGATGTGGTACCCGGAATGAATGGATTGCTATCGACCAATCCGGTGAGCTTGTGCGAGGACGTGCCGGAATAAGCGATGTCGAAAAGAATATTCGAACCAAACTCCCGCTGTATGTCGAGGTTGTACTGGTACACATACGGCGTCCGCAGATTGGGATCGACTGAATATACGCCACCGCCTCCCAGAGGCAGATAGCCGGCAGCGGCGAAATTGATATCCTTGGGTGTCGGCCGCGACGGGAAAGGATTGGGTTGGCCCGCTGCGATGAAGGGTTTCGTCATGTTCAGGACTTCGGCAGCGGGATTGTCCGTCAGTGGATTAAAGGCGAGATCAGCGAACGCAAAGAATGGCGCTTGTCCGTTGAATTGCAGGTTGTCTTCGGCTTTCAGGATGTCATAGAAAACGCCGAAACCGCCTCGGATACTCGTCTTGACACTGTTTCCCGGTGACCACGCAAAACCGAATCTCGGCCCCCAATCATTCTTGTCCGCAAAATTGGAGCCTTTGGGCGCGTTCGTATCGCCGGGAAAGAGTATGCCCCTGGGCGCGTTCGGAAATACTTTCGACTGTTGGCCAAGCTCCCACGTGAATGAGCGGCCTTGCGTATCGTATTTCGGTGAACTGTATTCGTAGCGCATGCCTAGGCTCAGAACCAGATTGCGCGTGACCTTCCATTCGTCCTGGAAAAATGCCGCAATCCACTTCGAGCGGATATTACTCGGCGCGGCTGGATATTGGAGGAATTCGTCGGCCAATCCCAGAAGAAAGTCCGCTCGATCGTTCTTCGAATACGGTCCACTGATTCCGCCGGTATCTCGAAAATAAAACCGGCCGTTAATGTAAAAGTCGTATACGGTATTGTCCTGATACGGCGTTAGGCTAGCGCCAGTCTTGAATGTGTGCCGCCCTTTGAGCCACGTCAGTGTGTCGCCGGTCGTGAAGGTGTTGTCGATGAGCCGAGTCGGCCCTTGATTGCTGAATCCTGCAATCATTCCGCTGGAGAAGCTCACGATTGTCGGTCCCACTAGTTCATCGGGGGTGATGCCGATACCCAACTCCGGCGGCGTCGGCAATTTTTTTGCCGGCACAGCCTGCAAGTTGTTGTTCCGTTGCGCGGTGAATCTGAAATCGTTAAGCAGTGCGGTCGAGAACGTTTTCACATAATTGATGGAGGCGTAGTACGGTTTTGTCGTGGTCGTGTTCGGAAAGCCGCTTACGTTTGCGAGAGAATACGGATCCAGGCGATCGCGTTTGCTGAAGCCAAACGTGGTCGAAATCCGATCCTTCTCGCTGAGCGTGTAATCGACCTTATTGGTAAGTTCGTCACGATTGTCACGCGCGCTATCTTGCGAAATTCTTGAACCCGACGAGTCCGTGGGAATCAGGCCGGCTTTGATGTAATTCTTCGCAACCAATAATCGCCTGCGCCGCCAGTGCGGGATCAGGCTGGAAGTAGGGGAACCGCTGTAGGAAGGCCGCGACGTTCGTATCCGGACCACGGCTGGTACTGGATTTCGAGAAGTCGCCATTCAATTCTGCCGGAGTGAAGACCGTTATTTTCGATGTCGTCCGAAGCTGCGACTGCCGTTGGCTCTGCCAGCCGCTGAAGAAGAAAAGCTTGTTTTTCAAAATCGGTCCGCCAACTGTTCCGCCGAATTGATGTCGCTTCAAAATGTCCTTGGGGAGCCCGGACGCGTTGTTGAAGAACGCATTTGCGTTCAGGGCATCGTTACGGACGTAATCGTAGGCCGTGCCATGAAAGGTATTCGTTCCTGATTTTGTAACGACACTCACAATGCCGCCTGCATTCCGGCCGTATTCGGCAGAGTAGGTGCTGGTCAGTATTCGAAACTCTTCGACCATATCGGGATTGGGATTCAGAACGAAACCGTTACTCAAAAGGTTGTTGTTAACGCCGCCATCGAGCAGGTACGTAACGGAGTCCTGGCGGCCGCCGTTAACACTGAAGGTTCCCGTAGTGCCTCCAACTGTGGACGGGATAACGCCCGGCGCCAACAATGCAAGATCAAGCGTGTTGCGTCCATTCAGAGGCAGGGATGCGATTTGATTGCTCGTTATCGATCCGCCCCGCGTCGCGCTGATCGTTTCGACATGCGCAATGCCTTCTTCAACGACGATCTCTTCGGTACGTGCTCCAACGACCATTCGGATATCGACCCGTAGGGACTGATTGATTTCGAGCTTCTCGGGTTTCGTCACGGCTTTCTGAAAACCCGGCATATCCGCTGTCACCGTATATGCGCCGATCGGCAGCAGCGGCGCCTGGTAATCGCCTTGTTCGTTGGTCATCGTTTGGTAGGTGACTTGTGTCTCCACGTTCGTGACGGTGATCGAAGCGCCGGGAATCAGCGCTCCCGTTGGATCGGAGACAGTTCCAATGATTCGGCCGGTCGCGGTTTGCGACCAAAGTAGTGAAACACAGAAAAGGCAGACGAGCAGAGTGCATAGAATTACCAATGGACGCCCTAACCGCTCAAACCAGAACATAGACTCCTCCTTTTCCAATCCCGCCCGGTCTGGCGGGACTCTTTAACAGACTTCTAGCCGGATGCCTGTGGTTTTGGTATGTATGCTTACACCTGAATGTCGACGAAAAGCAAATTGAGGAGATAACCGTGCATCAGACTCTTGGCCGAGTGATTCTGTTTTCGATCGGAACAGTACTCGCGGCGCAATTTCTTTTCGGGCAGGTCCAGATCCGGGCTCTGCAGCAGCCGATTGATGACGATTACACGAAAAAGATTCGTGAATATACGACCGAGACGTTTTTCAATTCACCCTGGACGGACTATCTTCCTGCGTCATCGACAGTGCCGACGCCCAAGGTTGTGCTTGGTGATGTAGCCGGCGCTCCACAAAAGCTTCCATACTCATCTGACGTCTACCGGTACATGCGGCTGCTCGAGCGTTCAACTCCACGTGTGAAAGTTTTCTCGATCGGAACGACAGAAGAAGGCAGGGAAATGATCGCGGTTGCAGTAGCGTCAGAGAAGTTGATTGCCGACCTCGACCAAAACCGAAGCCGTCTGGCAAGGCTTGCCGATCCGCGTCTGATCAACATGGATGACGCTGAGGCCGCTCGCCTGGTCGCCGCCTCTGTTCCTGTCTACTACATCACCGGATCTATCCATGCGCCCGAAACGGGGGCGCCGACGGCGTTGATGGAACTTGCGTACCGATTGGCCGTCGATGAGAGCCCCAGTATCCAAGGAATTCGCAACCGATTGGTCACGCTCATTACGCCCATTGTCGAAGTTGATGGGCGCGATCGTGAGGTGGACATTTACAAATGGCATCTTGCACATCCGGGGCAGAACTGGCCGAACCTCATCTACTGGGGCAAATATGTCGCTCATGACAACAACCGTGATGCGATGGCTCTGACATTGAAGCTCACTCAAAATGTCCTCAAGACTTTCATCGATTGGAAAGCTCAAGTACTTCACGATCTTCATGAGTCCGTGCCGTATTTGTACGACAACACGATCGGCGATGAGCCTTACAACGCCTGGCTCGACCCCATTCTGATCAATGAATGGCAGATGATCGGCTGGCACAACGTTTCTGAAATGACACGCTTGGGAATGCCCGGAGTTTTTGCGCATGGCGATTTCGATACATGGTCTCCCGGTTATCTCATGTTTCTCGCGGCAACACACAATGGCATTAGCCGGCTGTATGAGACCTTCGGTAATGGCGGGGCAGACACGCTCGAACGCACGCTTACGCCGCAACAGTACGAGCGGACCTGGTACCGGCAGAATCCGCCGCTGCCAAAAGCAAAGTGGTCGCAGCGAAATAATAATAATTACGAGCAAACGGGCTTATTGATCTCGCTGGATCATTTTGCGGAAAACAGCAAGCTATTCCTGCAAAACTTCTATTTGAAGAGCAAACGTTCCATCGAAAAGCCGAAAAACGAAGGACCCGCAGCTTACGTTTTTCCAGCCGACGATCCGCGCCCCAGCGCACAGGCCGAACTGCTGCGGCTTTTGCAATTGCAAGGTTGTGAGATTGTTCAGGCCGACGCTCCATTCTCGGCTATGGTGCGCAAAGCGAAGACAGACAAGAACGACAAGACCGAGAAGAGCAGCACAGACCAGAAAAAGGAAGCTGCGACCGAGGCCGTCCAATTCCCCGCGGGTTCTTATCTTGTCCGGATGGATCAGCCCTACAGCCGCATCGCCGACATGCTTCTCGATTATCAATACTGGAGTCCGAACGATCCGCAACGGCGCCCGTACGACGACACGGCTTGGACGTTTGGCGAATTCTTTAATGTCAAAGTAGTTCGGATCACGGACGTCAAAGTTCTCGACGTCCCGATCAGAAAAATCGCTACGCCGGTTGAAGCTCCTGGAGGCATTCGCGGGACTGGTTCTGTTTTCGTGATCAATCACAACAGCGACAATACGCTGGTCACGTTGCGGTACAAGCTTCGAAACGCCAGAATGGACGCCGCCGAAGAACCGTTTGAATTTGAGGGCAGTAAATTTAATCGTGGATCGTTCATCATCCGTGGCCTCTCGGCGGACGAACTCCAGCCGGTCGTTTCGCAACTCGGCTTGCAGGCCGTCGCCGGCTCCAGCGCGCCTGGTGTGGTCACTCATCCCGTTCGTGCCGCGCGTGTCGCCCTCCTGCATACGTGGTTGACGACGCAAGATGAGGGCTGGTGGCGTCATGCGATGGACGACGCACAGGTACCGTTCACGTACATCAATACTCAGGACGTCGCACGGGAACCGAACTTGAGATCAAAATTTGACGCCATCCTCTTTCCACCCGCGGGCCGAAATACGCCGCAAGCGATGGTCGCGGGATTGCCGATGTGGGGGAATGCCCTTCCATGGAAGAAGACCGCTGAAACCCCGAACATCGGTACTCCCGATTCCACCGATGATATGCGGCCCGGCCTCTCCTGGAGCGGCGTGGACAATCTCAAAAAGTTCGTCGTCGAGGGCGGTGTTTTGCTCACGAGCATGAATACCGCGGATCTTTCAATCACGTTCGGTTTATCGCCCGGCATGTCCATTGTTCAGAAGCAGAAATTCAAAGCAACAGGCACGGCGCTTCGAACCAAGCTGGTCGATGCATCCAGCCCGCTTGTTTACGGCTACACCGACAATCTGGCTGTGTATTGCTTTGAGTGTTCGATTTACACCATCAGTAATCTTGCAAACGGCGGGGGCCAGCGACCGCCTGCGGAGCCGGAGCGAATGACGGGACGCGGAACAAAGGACGATCCCGATCTTCCGCAGGGACGGCCGGTAGCCGAGCGTCCGGAGCTACCGAAGGCTGAACCATGGGAGGCTATGCCGCTGACCGATGAGCAGACCCGCAACAATACCGTGGTCATTCCGCAGGAGTTTCGTCCCAGAGTCGTTCTGCGTTATGCCGATGCGAAGGAGCTACTGGTGTCCGGCTTACTGGATGGCGGCAGCGAGATCGCACAGCATCCAGCCGTAGTGGACGTACCTGTCGAACGCGGCCACATTGTCCTTTTTTCCAACAATCCCATGTGGCGCGGCGAAACGCAGGGCAGCTATTTTCTGGTCTATAACGCCATTCTGAATTTCGACAATCTGCAGGCCGGCCGAAAGAAAGCCGACGAACCCGTCGCGCCGTCTGCCGGACGCTAAGGCCGCACGCCGGCCTCGCGCGGCCTATTTCCGGCGGACAGCGAATTAGACATCATGATGCCTGAATGATAACATCAAGAGCATGCGAACAACGCTAACGCTCGATGACGATGTCGTCGCAAAGTTGAATGCCGAAATGAAACGGTCGGGGAAGAGCTTCAAAGAAACCGTAAACGAGTTTCTTCGCACGGGACTTCAAATGCGGCAGGAGATGGCGAAAACAGACCGATTCAAGGTGGAAGCCAAACCGCTCGGCGTTATACCCGGCCTGAATTATGACTGTATCGGCCAGTTGCTGGAGGAAGCAGAGGGGCCATTTCACAAGTGATCGTCGTCGACGTTAATTTGCTGTTGTATGCGTACAACGCATCGGCAGAACACCACAAGAAGGCGCGTGCGTGGCTTGAAGACGTCCTATCGGGACACGAACCAGTGGCGCTTTCCTGGATCGTCATACTCGCTTTTCTTCGTCTGAGCACAAGCCGGCGAATGTTTCCGCGCCCTCTCTCCATGGCCGAGGCGACAGTAATCGTTTCGAAATGGTTTGAACGGTCTCAAGCGGTGATTGTAAATCCAGGCGGCCATCACTGGACGATACTTCAGGAAGCCATATTCGGCGCTAAGGCGGCTGGGCCGTTGGTCACCGATGCGCATATCGCCGCCATTGCGATAGAGAACGGCGCAACCCTTTACACCACAGATCGTGACTTCGCTCGGTTTCCAAAGCTGAAATTCAAAAACCCAATCGAAGGATCGTGATGCGAGATACCTGAAATTCTGGTGGGCCCTTTGCCGTTGACAACGCTTTCTCGGAAGAAAATGTGCGTACCATCAACAGGTCCGGACGCCACCAAACAATCCCAACATGACGCGAGCGAAAAACCGGCGAGTTGAATTAGTGGAGTGGTAGAGAGGGCCGTCCGCCGTTACTCCAGCAGGTCTTCAATCGACTCGTCGGAATGGATTCGCTTGATTGCTTCACCGAAGAGCCTTGTTACATCCACAACTACGACTTTCTCTGGCACCAGATTCGGCGGAAGGCGAAATGGCGGAATGGTATTCGTCACCACAATTTTGTTTAAGGCTGGATGCGGGAACACCTCGCTCGGTTTCCCGGTAAATAAGCCATGCGAAGCGGCGGCATAGACGGCAGTCGCACCGCGCTGCCGGCATGCGTCGGCAGCGCGCACAATGGTCGAGCCGCTGCTGATCAAATCGTCGATGATAATCGCCGTTTTGCCTCGAACATCTCCTGCGAAAGTTTCGCCGGTGAGAACATCATCGCTACGATATTTTTCGAGAAAGGCGCTGCGAACGGGGACGGGAAGAACTCGACTGAGGGCTTTCCGAAATTCTTCGGCACGCTTGATGCCGCCGGCATCGGGTGAAACGACTACGACCTCGCTGGGTATCTCGAGCCCTGCGAAGTAATCCACAAACAAATTCTTCGCCTCGAGATGATCCGTCGGGATACGCCACGCATTCTGTAGGGCCGCCAGATTATGCACATCCAGAGTCAGCGCGCGGCTTGCTCCAACTGCTTCAAACAGACTCGCCACGTACCGCGTCGTGAGTGGATCCCGCGGTTTGGTCTTCTTGTCCTTCCTCGCATAGCACAGATACGGCATGACAGCGGTTATTCTTTCGGCTGAAGCATCTTTCAATGCTCCAAGGAAAAAAAGGAATCGGCAAAGCTTGTCATTGACGCTTTGTTGCGAGTCGCCGAAGAGAGACTGAATGACGAACACGTCCTTTCCGCGAACGCTAATGAGGGGTCGAATCTTGTGTTCGCCGTCCTCGAATTCCCTCTCTTCGTGCGCGGCCAGTGCGATACCGAGATGCTCCCCGACGGCTGCGCCAAAATCTTTGCTCTCGCTCAGCGCAAAGAGTACGAGATCACCGCGGTTCATTAGCTTGGCTCCTAGATCCAAGATACCGGAGCGCCTCTAAATAAGCGCCCTTAATATGGTCGCGAACGACCACCTGGTGGTTTTCCGCGTCCAATAAGGGGAACATAATCAATCTGACCAATGCTCAATTCCCAATTCCCAATTCTCATCGGATGGGAATTGAGAATTGGGAATTGAGCATTGGTCAGATTGATATTCGGTCCATCCGCAGAACGGAATCATCCTTGCATCCCTGACCGCAGCGGCAACACATGAAGAGAATCGTTCGCAAAAAGCCTCCGGACCTCGATGAAATTGAACGTCGCGAATGGCTGGATTCCCTGGATTATGTCATCCGCCATCGGGGGGCGGAGCGGGTCAACACTCTCCTGACCGAATTGCAGAGTTACGCTCAAGAAGCAGGGATTGAAGTCCCATTCACCGCCAACACTCCATACGTCAATACCATTCCCGCTGACCGGCAGCCTGTCTATCCTGGTAACCGCGAAATTGAACGCCGAATTCGAAGTCTCGTGCGTTGGAACGCGCTCGCCATGGTTGTGCGCGCCAACCGTGAAGAGAGCGGCATCGGCGGACACATCTCGACCTACGCTTCTGCCGCCACCTTGTACGAGGTCGGGTTCGACCACTTCTTCCGCGCTAAAAATAAAGATCACGAAGGCGACATCATTTACTTTCAGGGTCACGCCTCACCGGGCATTTATGCACGAGCTTTTCTGGAAGGCCGTCTTGACCAGAAGCATTTGGAAAACTTTCGCCGCGAACTGAGACCGGAAGGCGGAGTGTCTTCTTATCCGCATCCGTGGCTGATGCCGGAGTTTTGGGAATTTCCGACAGTATCGATGGGACTCGGCCCAATCATGGCCATCTATCAGGCCCGCTTTAACCGTTATCTCGAAGATCGTGGCCTCAAGGAACAATCCGATGCGGGCGAAGCGCAAGCGCGCGCGGAGCGTGAGCGCGCGCGGAGCGTGAGCGCGACAGCGCGAAACCTCAAGGAACGCGCGAAACCTCAAGGGACGCGCGCAGCCTCAAGTAAGGTGTGGGCGTTTTTGGGCGATGGAGAAACGGACGAACCGGAAGCGCTCGGAGCGATCACACTCGCCTCGCGCGAGAAACTCGACAATCTGATCTTCGTCGTGAACTGCAATCTGCAACGCCTCGACGGGCCCGTTCGCGGCAACGGCAATATCATCCAGGAGCTCGAGGCCGTCTTTCGCGGCGCCGGCTGGAATGTCTTGAAAGTGATCTGGGGCAGCGATTGGGATCCTCTGCTCGCCAATGACCGCGAAGGGTTGCTGGTCAAGCGTATGAGCGAGACTGTCGATGGCCAATGGCAGAAGTACTCCACAGAATCGGGCGATTACTTCCGAGAACATTTTTTCGGGACCGGTTCGCGATTACTGGAGATGGTCCGGCATCTTTCAGACGAACAGCTCAAAAAGCTGCAACTCGGCGGCCACGATCCCGTGAAAGTTTATGCTGCTTATCGAGCCGCAGTGGAGCATCAAGGCTCGCCCACCGTCATTCTCGCCCGCACGATCAAGGGTTATGGTCTCGGTGAAAGCGGCGAGGGCCGCAATATCACGCACCAGCAGAAAAAGCTGAACGAAGATGAGCTGCGCCGCTTCCGCAGCCGGTTCGGTATTCCCATCTCCGATGAAGACATTGCGGAAGCGCCGTTTTACAAGCCGGCCGATAATAGTCAGGAGGCCCAATACATTCGCGAGAGGCGGGAAAAGCTCGGCGGCTATGTTCCCGCTCGCAAGGTTTCTGTTGAACCCATTCCACCGGTCGCCGAAGTAGTTTTTAAAGAATTCCTGGCAGGCACCGAAGGCCGGGAGGCCTCGACCACGATGGTGTTCGTGCGCATGCTCTCAAAGCTGCTCCGCGATGAGCAAATCGGCAAACTGATTGTGCCCATCATTCCGGATGAATCGAGAACTTTCGGAATGGAATCGCTTTTTCGTCAGGTCGGAATCTACTCGCATGTCGGCCAGCTCTATGAACCTGTCGATAAAGAGACGTTGCTCTATTACAAAGAAGCGAAGGACGGACAAATTCTGGAAGAGGGCATCACCGAGGCCGGCTCGATGTCGTCATTCATCTTGTTTTTAACGGCATCCGCGACGCACCGGATCAACACGATTCCTTTCTTCATCTTTTATTCTATGTTCGGCTTTCAGAGAGTCGGCGATCTCATCTGGGCGGCTGGAGATTCGCGAGCGAAGGGTTTCCTGCTCGGCGGTACGTCCGGTCGTACAACTCTCGCCGGTGAGGGGCTGCAGCATCAGGACGGACATAGTCATCTGCTGGCGTACCCGGTGCCTAATCTGAAAACGTATGACCCGGCGTTCGCCTTTGAGCTGGCCCTCATCATTCGAGATGGAATTCGAAGAATGTATGAACAACAGGAAAACATCTTCTATTACCTGACGGTAATGAATGAGAACTATCCCCATCCAGCGATGCCAGACGGTGAAGGAATCCAGGAAGGCATTCTCAAAGGCATGTACAAATTCAAACCCGCGGAGGATCCGAACGCGAAGCTCCGCGCTCAGCTCTTAGGAAGCGGCGCCATTCTGAATGAGGTATTGAAAGCCCAAGCGCTCTTAGCTGAAAAGTACCAGGTCGCCGCCGACGTGTGGAGTGTAACAAGCTACAAAGAACTGTACCGTGATGGTCATGAGACGGACCGTTGGAATTTGCTGCATCCCGAAGAAACGCATAAGCTGCCTTACGTCACGCGGTGCATCGCGAATTCGCCCGGAGTCTGCGTCGCTGCTTCCGATTACGTGAAGGCCTTGCCCGATACCATTTCCCGATGGCTCCACAGACCCGTTGTCTGTCTGGGGACTGACGGTTTTGGAAGAAGCGACAGCCGGCCCGCATTGCGTGATTTCTTTGAGGTCGATGCGCGCTTCATCACTCTGGCCACGCTCGCGGCACTTTCGCGCGAAAAGCAAATCGAAGCCGGCATCGTGACGCAAGCGATGCGTGACTTGGAAATTGATCCTGCGAAAGCGAATCCGATGAGCGGAGCGAATGCAAGCCCGATAGGGCGCAGCGAGTAAGTGATGTCGGCATAGATATCTGAAGCACCGGAGCAAACATGCCCACTGAAATCAAACTGCCGGTCCTTGG